>JAVYMA010000001.1:87991-183929 GCA_038740345.1 Methanomassiliicoccales archaeon | reverse complement strand
TCGACTTCCGCGTGAAGGCGCGCGCCGAGCACAAGGCCCTGTGGAACACCGCGTTCTTCGCCGGGTCGCTGCTCGCCGCTAAGGCTGTTGAGGGCTGGGACTACAAGAAGCTGCGCAACAAGTGGGACGAACTTTTGGGCGCCCATGGAGCCAAATAAGGAGGTGTGAGTATGGCGTCATTAAAAAGATTCACTAAGATGGAATATAAGAGCGCTGATGAGGTGGTATTCGGAGAGGCTAAGTATCCTGTCTCGTATGGGCTAGGCCAGAAGATTGGGCAAGGCTGGGTAGTACCTGAAATAAACTTCGCACCCAGACCCGGAGCAGAGAAAACCCCAGAAACACTGGTCAGAGAATACGTCGACTATATCACCAAAGACTGCCTGGACCGGGCTATAACTCTAGGATTCCCTGCAGTTCAGCTGGAGAACGAGCACATCTTCCAAATGGTAAATGACCCCCAAAAGTTTGAGAAGCCGGTGGTAGCGGGCCAAAAAGCCATGATGGAGAAGTATCATGATGAATATGGCATCGCACTCTCTATTAGGCACACCATCGCTGACCCAAGGCTATGCGAGAAAGGTCTACTCCCTGGCATGGATAAGACTCACAGCTACCCTGAGAAGGTTATCGAAGCTGCTGAGGTGGCTGCCGAGAATGGAGCCGATGTGATATCCATCGAGTCCATGGGTGGGAAAGAGGTAGCAGACTGGGCGATAATGAATGGAGACATCAAAGCCTGGCTATTCGGTATCGGCTATCTTGGTTCATTGGACATGGAATGGCTCTGGCCGCAGCTAGTGGACATATGCAAAAAGAACAAGGTAATTGCTGGAGGGGACACCAACTGCGCTGGAGCGAACACGGCCATGTTCATGGCCGGAGGCTACCTGGACAAAGACGTTGCCAGGACCTTCGCCGCCGTGACGAGATGCATCGCTGCCGCCAGGACTCTCGTGGCTTATGAGGCTGGAGCGACTGGTCCTGACAAGGATTGCGGTTATGAGGGACCAATCCTGAAGGCCATCTCGGGCAAACCTTCCGCGCAAGAGGGAAAAGGTGCCCAATGCGCTCACGCCGACCTTATGGGCAACCTCATGGCGCACACCTGCGATCTTTGGTCCAATGAGTCAGTGGAATACCATCCAGAGTTCGGAGGGTCTTCTGTCGCATGCTGGCTAGGTGTTATCGGTTACGAAGCGGCTCTCATGAACACCGCCAAGCAAGCAAAACTCGACAAAACTCTGAGAGACCTATACATGGCGGCGGACATGTTCAAGAGCCCAGAGGGATTTTGCATAGCCATACCGCAGGCGTACAAGATTGGTGAGGCCATAGTCTCAGAGGGCAAGGACATATACCTAAGAGCGAAAGCCGCTGGACTTAAAGCAGCAGAGCTCATCCAAGAGTCAGCCGCTAGTAAG
Source organism: Methanomassiliicoccales archaeon (assembly GCA_038740345.1). NCBI lineage: Archaea > Methanobacteriati > Thermoplasmatota > Thermoplasmata > Methanomassiliicoccales > Methanomassiliicoccales archaeon. Next base: position 182,505 of record JAVYMA010000001.1, on the reverse strand, counting down.
AATGGGTTACGCCTCAACAAGCAGGAAAAGGACGTTCTGGCCAAGATCATCACTGACCTAAAATCTTTGCCAGACGATCAGGAGAAGTTTAAGGATTGGGCTCTCAAGACTTACAAGAACATCCCCATGTTCAATCCCAAGAACTATGGATTGTAAGCCGTGAACGCCATTTCAAACCAATTCCAAAACCTTTCCCAATTTTACTTTATTTGACTCAGTAATATCGCTAATCTGGAATTTATTGAAAATGAATCATAGGCCAAGTTCTGAAGAGATGATCTTTAAAGCTTCCAAAGAGATGGCCAAGAACTCGTCCCTTCGAAGCCCTATCTCCTCGCAAAGCGAGATCCTGCCTCGGTCCACTCTCTTGGCAAAATCCTTCGAATGAAATTTCTTGATTACTGATTCCATCCGGAGGTCAGCGAGTTTTTTCGAAGGTGTAACCAAAGCGCAGGCGATGATTAAGCCGGAGGCCGCATCTGAGGCGATCAAAGCTTTCTTCAGATTGTTATCCACTCGCACATTTGTGCACTCATGATTATGTGCCATTATGGCCTCTATAATGCATTTACTCGCTTTCCCTTCTAGAATATTACTAGCCAGGAGGCCATGTTCATGTGGGCCTCAGCAAATCTCGAAATCGATGTCATGCAAGATGCCCGTAACCTCCCATTCCTCCTCATTTTCTCCCAACCGATGTGCCATTCTCCTCATTATCGCCCCAACTGCTAGCATATGCTTTATGTTACTCTCTTGTCTGGCGTATGAGCGTATTAGGGCCAAAGCATCATCTCGCCTCAATTTGTCACCTATTTATGAATGAAAGAATTGGTCAATAGGTCTTTTAGAGTTCGCAACGAGAATGTATTATATTTCGAATCACTGTGGAATTTCTGCCATTATTATAGACAGGCTTTTCTGAACACAAATTTTTTTTCTATTCTATTTCGTCTCAAGAGAACAAAGTTCCTTGAACGGTTTTTAGGCTGCACTCCTCATCTATTAATCCTTTATTATTCCGTATTTTTTTTAACTATTAAACCTATTGTCATGCAAAGTCTTCAGCTCTATTTGCTAATTTTAAGCTCTTTGAAACGGAAAACCTTCTCTGGACAAACTTGCTCGCAGCGCAGGCAGGCAGTTCCCCCACATAAATCTGAGGATATGCATATGTGAAAGCCACCATTGAATTTCTCCATACTTATGGCCCGTTCTGGGCATTCTTTCAGGCAGCGCTTACATCCATTACAGCCAGAGAAAGACCCTTCGATCCTAACTCCAATGTCGCGAAGTATCTTCAAGCCCTTGTCCCCTAGTACAGGAATATCTCGCTGGACAAGCTTCACCACTTTACCTCTCTTTATTTTCGAAGGGAGCTCTTGTATCCCTTCCATGCGCAGCATCATGTTGTAGGCTTCAATCGGCATTCCTTCCTGCCAATACGCCAATTCTTGAATGAAAATGTGCTCGAATACCTTATCGGTAGCAAACATAACATGATTAGAGCGAATTCCGTTGGCGATGCTTTGTAGTCTGTCCATCCACTCAGGGTCCCGGACAATATCAGTGGCAAGGGCCAATGAGGTGTTGCCCACTTGGTATATAGTATTGAACGATGGAGGTATGAGGCCTACTTTTTGCGCTTTAAGTGCATCCACATAGGTGCCTGAAGCTCCGGACATATACATGCTGTCCAGTTCTTCGAACTTGATTCCGGCATGCTCTAACAAGGTGAAATGGCCCGCGCGCATAGCCCCAAACGTCTTTGCCGCCTCTTGAAAATCGTGTTGGCTAAGATCAATGCCATCCATGAAATGAAGGGCGCCATCATTGGTTAATATATTAGGCGTTTTTATTAAGTTGGTCTCCATACCCAGGGCGATAGCGGCTATCACTCCTGTTCCCGTAATCCCCAAGGCCTTCCCGTGCATCGCCCCCTCCTCTACCACCACACCTGTACTTGGATCGACCAGGTCCCCTTCCTGCACCATCAACGTCTCATCCAAGACTTTGTTGCGCCATTGGAACTGGAAATCGAAATCGGAAATGGCTCCAGGAGAAGCAAGCATTCCGCTTCTTATGTGCTGACCCTCGATGGCTGGCCCAGCAGCTGCCGAGCCTGTATAAATCTCATCCCCGACTTTGAGCGCCATCTCTGCGTTTGTGCCATAGTCTGTCACCAGGCAGTTCTCCTTTCTTTCGAGGAGACCACTTTTAACCATCATGGCTAGGGCGTCTGCGCCAATTTCGTGTTTGATGGCAGGAGGCACGAATAGATCAGCCTCAGGGTTCACGGCCAGGCCTAGATCTGCCGCCTTGATTACCTTGGCGTCTCGCTTTTGCAGCTCCACGCCTCTTACCTTTAGAGCTCTCTCTCCTGCAAAAGCCAAATCCCTTATCTCCATATTCTGAAAGATGGATAGCTGGATAGGGTTTCCGCATATAGCCAGGCGTTTCACCTTTTTCAAATCGACGCCCAGCATACCCATAAGTTGATTTGCGGTATCTATCAAAAGCCTGCTAGCCAGATCCTTATCTACCTCGATGCAAAAGGTTAGATGATCCATCACGTTCATGCCAGGGACGGGATGCCTCACGGTGATGGCGGTGGAAAGGATCTTTCCTGTCTTGAGGTCTAGTGCATGCGCCCTCGTCCCGCTCGTTCCTATGTCCAAAGCTATTCCAAACTCCTCCAAATGTCTCACCTCGGTTCCAAGATTCTATTAGCGCAGGTCATTTGCTTATTTTCCTCTATCCAAAGGTAGCGGGCTAAAATAGAAATGCAGTTTTCAACGGCCCTTTTCACCTCTTCGTCAGTGCGTCCGGCCACTGCTGCCATTATGTTGATAACACCCTCACCCACGTCTTTGCTGCTTACGTTATCTTCGGCCTCAGCGCCGATAACTGGGTCGATGAGGCTGATCTTCACGAAGCCTTCTTCCGTCGTTGCTATGGCCTTAAAATGGCCCAATAGTGTGCCACCTTGGATAAGGTTCTGTACGGCCTGACTCATAGCTGCGTTCATGATTGAGGCTAGCGTTTTTCCATCCATTTTGCCCCGAGGCTTGAAATGTACGCGTCTTCCATATGAGCCCGCAGACGCCATTGCTTTACTGTCTTCCTCCATCAAACCACCCCTAAAGCCTTCATAAGCTCATTCACGCCCTGTCCTTTGCGGGCGGAGATGCGTGCTATCTTAGCCTCGGGAGCCAGTTCTCTCACAAGCGCTTCGATCTGCTTCAACCTCTCTTCGCTCACCAGATCGATTTTATTGACCGCGACTACGTCCACCCCTGATATCTGCCTAGCGAAGAAAGCTCTGGTCTCCTTAAAAAGGGCGTCCGCCCTGAAAGCATCTACCAGCGCCACTGAGACATTTCTCTCTGTCTCCACCATAGAGACTCGGATTATACCGTTCACTTTATTTGGCAGAGCCAACCCCGTGGGCTCTATCAGAATGAAATCGGGCGAGAATTCCTTAGCCACTATCCTCAAGGTGTTCTGCAGGCTTCCAGATAAAGAGCAGCAAATACATCCCTCAGTGATCTCCACTGCGTGAAGGCCGTAGGCATCGATTAACGTCCCATCCACTCCTACCTCGCCTACTTCATTTACGATTATAGCGACCTTTTTCCCCGCCCGATTGAGCTCCTTACCCAAGCGAATCATGAGTGTTGTTTTGCCTGAGCCAAGGAAACCTGCTATCTGACAAACGATCATCCTTTTCCAAAGACCATTCTGGCCATAAAATAATATTGTCTCTACATGATTATCCAGATGCTTTAACGGCCTTCATTCTGCGCAACGAGATGCGTTGGTTTAAATGCAGAGTCATGAAATCCTCCGCGGCTATGGTTCTAACCCCCGATTCCTCTTCCACGTATCGTCTTTGATATTCGGGGCCATCATGCACCATCTTAGAGCCAAAATGAGTAATCACTGCCAGCTCTGGTTTGATCACCCTTGCCATCTCTGCCGCATCTTCGGTGCACAAATGATACCTGACCCTCGAGTGCAAAGGCGTTGTCACATTCATGATCAGCACCCTGGCGCCCTTATGCTCATCTAGTATCTCATTCTGGAGCTCAGTATCACCCACATAGCAAACAACGCCTTTGGTGGTCAAGAAGCGAAAGCCAATGCCATCAGGGTCGGTGTGCGCAGTGCGAGTGGCTTTTAGGCGCACCCCTTTTATCTCTAACTCATCTCCAGGGAGCATGGCCTTAATTTCAGGTATAATACTACGATGATAGCGAGAAATGGCAGGGCCAAAGTCGCTTGTACCTAATATCGCGCTCCTGCTTCCTGCCAACAACCCTCTCCTGGTGAAGGAGCATGAAGTCATGCCCTCCAGGATTATCTCAGCGTCCCCATAGTGGTCTGGATGACAATGGGATATGATCACGGCATCTGTCCGTGAAGGGTCCAGGCGCATATTCCGCATGGCCAAGCACGCTCCTGGCCCAGGGTCGAGGTGTATCCGAGCCCCATCTTCTAGATATATTCCGCCGGTGCGACGCACCTGGTAAACGGTAGCGAATCGTCCTCCCCCTGTCCCCAAGAATATAATCTTTGTCATCTCACACCTCAAAGCCTCGCTTTCATTTAATCCATACTCCCTCCACATATGCGACAAAGATTGATTAAGGCTGACTCGGATTTGGCCCTGGTGTGAATGAAGAGTCTGCTCATCAAGAACGGCATGGTGGTTACTCAGAACCCTAAGCGACACGTCTTCCGCGGAGACATCCTCATCGAGAAAGGAAAGTTGGCTAAAGTGGGGAAGGTGAATGAATCAGCTGATCAGGTAATCGATGCCAGCGGAGATATAGTCCTGCCTGGCCTGATAAACACTCATACCCATGTGGCCATGGCCATCATGAGAGGCATAGCGGATGATATGCCTTTCGACCAATTCCTGGAAAAGGTCTTTGCAGCTGATGCGAAGAGAGAAGCGAAGGATATTGACATTGGCGCTAGATTGGGATGTCTGGAGTTGATCCGTTCTGGCACTACCACATTTGTGGATTTGTACTACTCGGAGGATATTATAGCGAAGGTGGTGGAAAATTCGGGTCTCAGGGGGGTTCTTTGCTGGGCAGTGTTGGATCAGAGATTCACCACCCAGAAAGGAGTGCCTTTGCAGAACTGCAAGCACTTCCACGCTTCACATAAAGGGAAGGAGAAAATAATCCCCGGTGTGGGGCTGCAAGGAGTCTACGTTTGCTCGGAAGAGACTTTCATGGCCTCAAAAGAATTCGCTTTAGCGCAGGGAGCACTGCTGCATTTCCATTTATCTGAGACTAGGAAAGAGGTTTATGAGCATAAGGAGGCGACAGGGAGGAGACCAGCAGAATGGCTTGAAAGCATAGGCTTCCTTGGTCCACAGTGCCTAGCAGCTCATTGTGCTTGGTTGACGGTGAATGAGGTGAAGGCGCTAGCACGTTCCAAGACTTCTATAGCCTCTTGTCCGGTCAGTAATATGAAGCTAGCTACCGGGGGCGTAGCGCCCATTCCGGAGATGCTCGCAGAAGGTGTGAACGTTTCATTAGGAACAGATGGGTGCAGCACCAACAACAGCCTGGACTTGCTTGGGGAAATGAAAACCCTGTGCTTGTTGCAGAAATCTAGTCGTTGGGATCCAACCGTTTGCAGCGCGCAACAAGTCCTCGACTTCACCACTATAAATGCTGCCAAGGCCATCGGTATGGGAGATGAGCTCGGCTCCATCGAAGTGGGGAAGAGAGCGGACATAATTATATTGGATGGAAAAGCTCCGAATCTCCGTCCTTTGAATGAATGGAATGTGATATCCAATATCGTTTATTCCACACATGCGGGTAATGTGAAAACTAGCATTTGCGGGGGCGAAATCTTGATGCTGGATCGCAAAATCATGACTTTAGATGAAGAGAGAATCTTGGAAGATTCTCAGGCTATGGCCAACGAGCTCTTGGAACGTTGCTAGGAAAGGGCTGAAGCTCACATCTTTTATTATAATGGTTTTTACGAATGATTATTTGTTCTCCTCCCATCGGTGCAATCGAACAATGAAGATAGTGCCTTTGGGGATGTTGTCAACCACGTTCACAGAGCCCCCATACCTCTCCACCACTTTGCGCACGATGAATAGGCCTAGACCGGATTGACCGCTCTTCCCGTACTTGAAACCCTCCTGCCAGATCTTTGCTTTTATTTCATCGGGAATGCCGATACCCTTATCCGCGATACGGACCTCGCATATCCCTTCAGAAATACGGTCTGTTATATCGATTCTCACCTCATCTGTGTTGGAATGCAACAGGGCGTTTATGATGATGTTATCGAAGACGGAAGGTAACGCATCATCCGCCAAAACGCTCCCTTCCCCTGATAAGAAAAAGCGAGTGGTACTGCCTGAATATTTTTTCACCAACTCTTCCAGTACCATCCGTAGATCTATTTTTTTCATCTCTTTGGGAGAGATTACGTTCTCCACTTCCTTCATCTTCTTGATGAGGTCAACTGATCTATCCACTGCATTAATGGCGGAGTTGAGGAACTTCTCATCTCTTTTCATTTTGAAAATTTCCAAGGACCCACCAATTACGGTAAGATTATTCAGCACATCATGGCGAAGAATGCTGTTCACGACCTTCAACGTCTTATTCATTTCATCTGCCGTTTGACGTTCCATAGCGCACAGAAGGAAACTTGGCAGAGACACCTCATCGAAATGACCGATTATGGCGTGATTCTGAGCCCCAAGTTGTCTCGCCTTTGCCATTGCACTTTCATCCAAAGAATTCGTTAGTATAGTGATGGGAAGTCGTGGAGCCTTCTCCCTCAGCCTTACTAAAGCATCTAGCCCCGCGCAATCTGGAAGATCAAGGTCCACAAGAGCCACTCCGAATTTATCCTGGGTGGCCAAGTTCGCGCCTTCATTGAAGGTAACTGCCATGGTAGGTTCCATCTTCACTATAGGAGAACGCGAGATTATATCCAGCATATGCTTTCGCAAATCCTCTTTGGCAATGATTACCAGAACCTTAATGGGGCCTTTGAACATATCATCCACTCATCTTGCATCGCATTATATGAATGCGCGATGGATGATATAGATTAATCCTACAAAATATATAATGAGCGCCCACAAGTCCGCCATTTGATACTCAGTAGTATATGCAGAAAGCCATCATTTCTATAATATTTCGAATGTTCATGAATTATATTGCGTTCTCCTTGAGTCTAATTTCATGTAGAAAGTTATTTTGTTTTCCATTTATAAAATTAGAGTGGGGTCCTGCGGTTAATTCGAACTTAAGTTCACTACGTCTTTTGGGAAAGGCAATGATAAGTTAGAATCTCGGATTATCAAAGAGGAGTTTTCTTAAGGCCATGAAGAAACTATGAGCCCCTCAGAAAAAGAATTTTCTTAAGCCCTCAGAAAAGGATCCAAAAAGGATTATCAAATTATGCATAAATTCGAAACTTTGAAATCATCTTTAATTAAAATGAAGTCCCGACTCCCGGATTTGAACCGGGCGCCTGCTGATAACGGCTGGAGACCGGACATGCCGGAAACCCACTACAGTCAGCCGCTCTAACCAGACTGAGCTAAGTCGGGTACGCACTAAAATACAGAAACCATATTTGAAATTTTGTTCCTTGAGTTGCTTATGCTCGACGCGATCGCGGCACCAGGCGGTTCATCCTCAGCTCTCTAGGGGTTTTCGATGTAATTCTGAGATGGGAATCTATATATACCCTTCTTGCGTTATCTTTTGTCCGACAAAAGAGGTCGGATAGACCTCTCATGTCCTCCAAGGTGCGCTGATGGAAGGAGACGATCTGGAGAAGGTCACATTACGCCTGCCTGCTAGGTACATTAGGGCTCTCGATTTCCTGGTAAAGGTGGACGATTTCCCTTCTAGATCGGAAGCCATCAGGGCGGCCATCCGCGACTTCACCTACCAGCGAGTGGAGATGGTGATGGAAAAGGTGAAGAAAATGGAGGAGGCGGAAAGGACCTTGGCAGCGATGGAGGAGTTCGAACAGCAATATCTTAAGAAATGAGCCTGAGATAGAATGGGATGGGATGCACATTCACTCAGTTTCAGGGGTCACGATTACCTCCCCCCTTTTTTTCTTATTTTTTTAAAGATCAGTGCTGTTTTGATTAAATAGAATTTTTTTTATAAATCATTATATTATTTTTCATAGTTAACTTACAAAGATAACAACCTACTTTTCTGGTATAGCATCAAGGACGCATCACGATCTGCTACTCATTCTGACTATTAGTGCTCGAGAGAACATAAATAAGATGAGAATAGACTAGCAGCTATTTGCAACACGCTGTGGAGAGCATGCTAGGATGAGACTCTCTTCGCAGGAGTCAACACTCTATGGACTAAGAGTCTCAACTGCTCATCCGATATAGCCGAGGTCTTCTCTCTTAGGCTCTTGCGGGGTCTCCAGCTCTTTGAGCCTCGAGGTTATGAGGTCAATCTGCTCCGCCTTGCTCTCCAACTCTGTAAAGTCAAGCTCCACCCCCAGTATCGAGGCGAGTATGCGCAGCACTGCCTCTGCCCCCTTCGGGTCTACAAAATAGCCGGAGGTCTCACCCATTAAGCATACAGCTTTTATGCCCTCTATCTTTCCTAAGCCAAGGAGCAATCCGCTGGCTCCTACTATTCCGCTGCCTGGCTCGCCCTTGGAAAAGATCACTCCCTTAGCCTTCATCTCCTCCACCATTTCTTTGTCGGTGGCGGCACCAAGCACGCGAGGCTTCTCCACCATCTTTCCTATGCCGTAGCCTCCTAAAGTGTAAATGCGGCTGACATTCCATTTTCGCACCAGGTCGATAATAAAGGCAGAAAGCTCATACTGACCTTCTGGGGTGAGGCCTTGATAATCACCCGTTAAGAATATGATGTCAGGCCGCTTCCCTTTTCCTTTATAATAGTAAAGCGAGTTGGAGACGAGTCTCACCACCCCTTCATCGTCCAGTAGCACCTGGGGAGGGAAATACTTGGAGTAAATATCAGCGAACTTGACAGCCTTCACCTGTTCCACCATATGTTCCGCAGCCAGTTTTCCAACGTTGCCAACGCCCGGTAACCCCTCAACCAGGACGGGCGATTGAAGCTTCGGCTCCTCATAGTATACAATTCTAATATTTTCCATCGATTTCACCTGCCTCCCTCTTCAGCCTTCTTCTGTACTCGCCATAGCGATCCTCAGGAGAGTAGCGCGGAGGAACCGGCACCACTGTCGCCACACCGCATCTGCCGCACCTCTCGTCCAAAGAGTACTCCTGGCATTTAGGGCACTTTCTAAACGAGGTCTTCATTTTTAACCTTTCCATTAAGAAAATGGCGTAACAGGTAGAAGTATTTGCCCTGTCTCGCTATTTCGCCTCCCGGTGAAATTCGCCCTCTCCGCCACACGCTTTAATGCTCTCGATAATCGTCCCAGTCACCTGGCGCAATTCTTCCTCCGCCGATTTGTAATCCGGCGCGGTTACGATTATGCGGTATCGAGGTGCGCCAATGTACTGCACGTTGATGCGATCCTTGCCCCTTTCTAATCCCTTTAAAATGGAACTCTTAATCTTCTCTACTCCATCCGAGGCAGGGCACTTCAGCTCCAATACACCTGAGATTTGCACGAACGGTGGCGTCACATTGTCTTTTGCTACCTCGATGAACACTTTCGTCCAAGGGCCTGATAGTCCACTCTCCTCCAGGGTCTTTTCGTTGGCAGAGCACTGCTCAAAGGCGTTATAGAGGCTCCCAAACTTTTCTATCAGCTCATCCGCGAACCTCTCATAAGCTTGATCTAAGGTGATTCCCAAGCGTTCAGCCACTATCTCCAGCAACTTCTCCGCTTTGGTCTCGTTCTTCCACTGTTGTATCTTCTCGCGCCTTTGATGCTCATTCACCGATTTCAATGAAAGGTCTATGTGTCCCTTCGATGGATCGACGCCCAGGACTTTGCAAACGACTTTCTGCCCTTCTCTTATGTAATCGCGAATGTATTTTACCCATCCAGTGGCCACATCCCTTACATGGACGAAGCCTTCTTTTCCCCCATACTCATCTAGAGTAACGAATGCCCCAAAGTTCTTCACGTTCTGCACGGTACAGACAACCAATTCGCCTTCTTCAGGGAACTCTGGGGCCTTACGCATTTAGTCTACCACCTCAATGAGTTGTCCCTTGAAGGCTCCGTTGCCACCTCGAGGGCGTATTAGAGTGGAGCCGCAAACATGGCACGTAACGGGAGTGGATGGTCGCTTGAATGCGATCTGCTCATTCTGGCAGTCGGGGCACTTGACCTTGACAAAATTACCTGTGTGGACCATTGGTATCACTCCGTGAGCTCGAACTTCTTAGCCCGGAAGCATGGCTTCTGGTGCGCTTTCTTGCACTTCTTACAGCGATAGCGCAGGGCTATACGCTTGGTTGGCTTCTCGCGGCCTTCAGGCTTGGGCCTGGGAAAGCCTCCATATCCAGAGGTGGCACGACGGAAGCGCCTCTGCCCCCACTTCAGCTCGCTGGCTTTCTTCTTCTTTACCCTCTCCACCTCATGCTCATTGTGCGTTTTGCAAAATGGGCAATAGGTGTCGATGTTCCTGGGCATCTTCATTATAGGTTCACCTCGGAAGCAGGAAGCCCTAACACTCATTTCATATATAAGAACAATGCCTTCAGGAAGAAGTGCAGAAGTCCTTGGAAGCCGCAACTGGCATTTTGGAGGAGAAGGGAAAGGGGCGCGTTTCAATAATTTTACTTGATTTTTCATTTAAGGCATAAACACATTCATCATATCGCTGAAGCGATCGAAAGTAAAATAATAAGTTAATCGACCCAACTGTGGCGTTTTTTAATATCATAATTACCTTTATATTATAATTACTTAATATATATAATTATTAAATGATTTTGATGAAGATTCTGTCGAAAAAGAAATGAGTAATATCGAGGCATGATAAATATCGCATCTTTTTTATAGTTGGTGAAATTTTTCGAAGTTTCGCGCTGCAATCATGCCCACTTACGGTCCGAGTTTGGTTCGGTGAGCTGACTATCCAGATTGTAGGAAGGCATTTGAATTCAAGGGTTAATAGAAAAGGGTAAATATGAACAGAATAATATTTCATTAGGTTGAAATTTATGGGGGAGAGAGGTTTGAGTAAAAAGGACGATACCCTGGTGGAGTTGCTGATAAACACCGGGATGCCAAAGAATGTGGCCAAAACATTAGCATTTTTGCGAAAGAAGGATGAGACAACCTCAGTGGAGATAGAAATATCGACAGCCTTGCGCCAGCCTGAGGTATCCATAGCTATGCAGGAGCTGCGTCGGCGCAAATGGGTCACAAAGCGCGATATAAAGAAGGAAGGAAAAGGACGACCAGTACATGCCTACAAGCTTGCCATACCTTTTGAAAAGATCGTTGAGGCATTGGAAAAGGAGGAAAGGAAGAGAATTGAGCGCATCGAGGCCAACATCGAAGCGCTCAAAAATGTGATTCAAAGTGAGCAGGCCTAGGCAAGTTGCTTCTAGACCGCACCTCCGTGCCTTTCTCTGAGGCTATCACCACTTTAGTCGCCAAATTCAGGAACAAGCCGCACTCTACCACACCAGGGATAAGGTGAATCTTAGCCTCTAACATTTTTGGATCATCTATACTCCGGAATTTGCACTCATAAATCAGATTACCATTGTCGGTGATGAAGGGGCGGTCCCCTCCTTTTAGAGCAGCTTTGCATCCTAAAGCCTCTAAGGCTTTAGCTGTTTTCCTGTGACCAAAAGGCACGACCTCCACAGGAAGAGGGGACTTGGTTCCCAGTACTTCCACCAGTTTTGAATCGTCAACGATAATAACCTCTTCAGTCGAAGCAAAGGCCACTACTTTTTCCCTCAGCAGAGCGCCACCCATGCCCTTGATCAGGTCCAAATTCGGATCCACCTCATCTGCTCCATCTATGGTGAGGTCTACTTTCTCCACCTCATCCAGCGAGACCAAAGGAATCCCTGCCTCCTTGGCCAGAGATTCCGTGGTGGTCGAGGTAGGAATGCCCACAATACTCAGCCCCTCTGCCACCCTCCTCCCTATCAACTCGATGGCGTGAGCCGCGGTGCTGCCGGTCCCTAAACCTATGATCATGCCGTCCTTGATCATCGATACTGCCTTCTCTGCCGCTGCCCTCTTCTTGTCCAAATGGCTCACCTCATCAGATTACGCTCTACAAGTTCTGCCAACCTCTCTAGGATGAAAGAATTCACTCTTTCCCCTAGCTCAGCGCTGGCCTCGGTGGTATCTCCTACCATGCCTTCGGGCATGCAGGTCTCAGGGTCAGGGACGATCATATATCCTTTATCGTAGAAGCGCCCTCTCGGTCGTTGCTTCCTGACCAGATCCGGGCGGATGGCCATTATCCTTGAGGTCTCGATCATGCCCCCATGTCCATCTGGCCACTCTCTATTCTCGCTCATGGGGAACATAGAAGCGATATCATAGTCACTAAGGACCATAACTTTCGCCCTTGAGCGGCGCACGAACTCCTCAGCCGCGTTTCTGATTGCTGCCATATGAAGCGTGCCTGCGTGACCGCTAACCAAGACCATCCGTGTAATGCCGTTCCTTTCTAATGACTCGAGTACATCCTTGGTCAAGGATCTCAAAGTATCATAGCTAATGGCAATAGTCCCTGGCATATTGCGCGTGGAGGAGTGATGGCCATAGCTTATGGTAGGGAATACGATTCCTCCTAATCTTTTAGCCAAGGCGTTGCATAGGGCCTCTGGCTGTAGACTATCTGTACCCAGAGGCAGATGAGGTCCATGTGCTTCCATGGCCCCAAACGGCATAAAGGCCACGGGTGACTTCTTAACTATGTCGGCGAACTCCGCGGCAGTAAGCTCCTCAGCGCGCATTCTTTTCCCTCCTTATCTTATCCAGGTCCAATAGTTCTGTGTTGCAGACAGGGCAGAGCCCCCTTTCCAATTGGTCTCTATGATAGCGTTCCATCAATTCTTTGCGCAGGGCCTCCAGCTTCTCCTTTTTAATAGTCTTATTGCATTTGGGGCAATACATCGTACCACCAACACGGTGATGCTGAGATAAAACACTAACCGGTCGCAACAAGCGACTTATATTCGCAGTGCTTACGATAGCATGATGAATCTGGCCGCGCTGTTCTCTGGAGGAAAAGACTCTACCTATGCCGCTTATCTCATGGAGCAAATGGGTCATCGAGTGAGTGTTTTGGTCAGCGTGGTGCCGGAAGATCCCTATTCCCTGGTATTCCATACCCCCAACCTGCACCTTCTACCACTTATGGCGGAAGCCATGGGTAAGAGTATGGTAACCGTTCATAGTGATGGAAGTGAGGAAGGGGATCTTGAGGCTCTAGCGCGTGCCCTCTCCCTCATAAAAGTGGATGGAGTGGTGACGGGTGCGGTGGCCTCCGATTATCAATGGGATCGCATAAACGGCGTGTGCCATAAGCTGGGACTAAGGACATTCTCTCCCCTTTGGCGCAAGGACCAAGGCCTCCTGATGCGCGAGATTATAGGCTCTGGGGTGAGGGCCATGGTGGTGGCGGTGATGGCGGAGGGCCTGGGAAAGGAATGGTTAGGAAGAATCCTAGACGAGAAAGCATTGGAAGACCTTGGGAGCTTGAAAAGGTCGAAAGGCGTCAGCCCCTCTGGGGAAGGAGGAGAGTATGAGAGCTTGGTTCTGGACTCCCCCCTTCACATCCATCCCCTGGTGGTTTCTGATTATAAGAGCCAGATCTCCAGGGATGGAGGAAGGATCCTGATAACTCATGTTGAATTAGGGGATAAGAAAGATGGTAACTCATCGTTTCAATGCCATGGATAGGGCACAGTTGAAGAATGAATTGCGGAAAAAGAAGCAGCCAGCAGAGGAGATAGTGGAACGTGCGTCCCCTACGCTAGATGAGGTCTGTGCCGATTTAGGTTGTGGCACAGGATATCTCAGCCTTCTTTTGGTCAGACGGTGCAAGGTAGTTTTGGCCGTGGACTCTCAACGACAGATGCTTGAAGATTTGATGTCCTCCGCGGACGAGCTTGATAAAACCCGATTGGTACCCATTCAGGCGGAGGCCACGAAGCTACCTTTAATCGGTGCGAGCCTAGACCGGGTGGTGGCGGTCAACATGTTCCATGAAGTGGAAGATAAGGGAGCTTTGGCTCAGGAGATCGAGAGAGTCCTACGACCTGGGGGGCGCTGCACCTTGGTGGACTTTCAGAAAAAGGAGACGAGCTTTGGCCCTCCCTTGCACGAGCGCATCGAGGAGTCGAAAATCCCTACATACTTTGTCAGCATGCGTGTCTATCGATTGTATAGTTTCGAAGAATACTATCATTATGAACTGGTGCGCCTCTGAGCCACCTCTGCTGCCACCTCAGTTGCGACCTTTAGGACAAGATCATAATCAGGCTCGAAGGAAGGATCGTCAGCGACCCAGATATAGCGTGCGCGCATCTGGTCGTCGATTATGAAAATAGCCCTGTTGGACCTTCCCTTCATGTACCCTTCCTCGCCGCAGAGTATGCCGAACTTCGCTGCGACCGTTCCATCGAAATCGCTGAGAAGGGGGAACTCCAATCTCATCTGCTCCTTCCAGGCAGCATTGGACATGGGACTATTGGTATCGCAAGCGCACAATCTAGCCCCCACTTTGACGAATTGGGGCATCATATCTCGGAAAGTGGACATCTCCACGGCGCACATCATTCCCCATACAGAGGGGAAGAAGATGATGACCAATGGCCCCTCCTTTACAGCTTGGCTAAGACGGTATGGTCGTCCTCTCTCATCTGGTAATTCGAAATCTGGCACGATGTCTCCTAGTCGCAGGGTGCTCGATTCCATGGCATCATCACATAAGACTTTCAAGGTTTTATGGTTTGTACCTCGTCTAATAGATTCATACAATTGTGGTGAGTCAGGAGTTTCATTATCAAGGAGGATATTAGAGAATAGGGAAATAGGTGCAAATCATCCCCCTTTAATGAATTCATATGTCGAAAATGAAAAAGGCGGCAGAAGCGGCAATAAGGGAAGTATTAGATGTCCAGCCTGGTGAAGAGGTATTGATAATTTCCAATTTCGATTGCGATGCTTTTACCATAGCCAGATTCATTTATGAGGCCGCGCTTGAGGCCAAGGCCAGAGCGACGTTCATGGTGCAGCCACGAAAGACGCAGTATGATGATGCCGAACGCATCGTTTTAGAGGCTATTAAATCCGAGCCGGATGTAATCGTAGCTATCACTGACCGAAAGGTAGGGAAGGACCCCTTCGGATTGAAGTTGGGTTATGTAGGAAGGGATGGGAAGCAGTACAATCACATCTATGATGCTGTCTTATGGGGAAACAGAAGGTGTAGAAGTTTCTGGTCTCCAGGCGTCACGGTGGACATGTTTGAGAGATGCGTCCCCGTGGATTATTCTACCATGAGGGCGCTGGCCTCAAAACTGAAAGATGTCCTGGACGATGGCAAGGAAATGCATGTGACTTCGCCTGCTGGCACAAACATATGCTTCTCTATTGAGGGCAGAAAGGGCCAAGTTGACGATGGCGACTTCCGATGGCCAGGAAAGGGAGGCAATCTCCCGTGCGGAGAGGCATATGTATCGCCACGGAACGGAACAGTGGAAGGCGTAATCGTATTCGATGGCACATTGGATCTCGTTCCAAATCCCATCATCCCTAAGGAACCAGTGAAAGTATTTCTGAAGGGTGGATTCATAACCCAAATCGAGGGTGGGAAAGAGGCAGAGATGCTGCTAAAGGTCATCGAACGGGGTGAAACCTTGGCCAGGGAGATGGGGAAGAAGGAAGAGGAGAGAAACGCTCGAGCCATAGGAGAGTTAGGCATAGGCATAAACCCGAAGGCTAAAATGACCTGCAACATGTTAGAAGACGAGAAAGTTTGGAGTACGGTACATTTCGCCATCGGTTCGAACTTGGATAATGATGCGCACGCATTGATTCATCAGGACTGCTTGGTTTTGAACCCCTCCTTATTTGTGGATGGCAGGCAGATAATGAAGGACGGAGAGATATTGATTTGATTGGCGGAGAAATGAAAGTTAAAAACGGATTCTTACATCGGATTCGTACTTAACCTTATAAATAAATTCTGAAATGGGGAAAGGATGTCGCTTAAAGGCAATCCGCAGACTCTCAGTCCATCAGAGGCTTTGGAGCGATACGCTTCCAACATAACCGGTCTCACTCAGGCTGAAGCGACAGAGCGGTTAGCCCGCTATGGGCCGAACTCATTGCGAGAAGAGAAACCATCACATCTTAAGCTTTTCTTGAGGCAATTCAAAAGCATTCTAGTTTACATCCTCATAGCTGCGGCGATTCTGACATTGCTGATCGGTGATTTCAAAGACACTATCATCATCGTCGGCCTCATACTATTCAATAGCCTTATCGGATTCTGGCAGGAGTTAAAGGCCGAGGCTTCCATACAAGCCCTGAAGAAGCTGACCGAGACAAGGACGAAAGTTCTCAGGGACGGAAAGGAGGTGGAGGTCCCCTCTACGGACCTCGTACCCGGTGATGTGATACTTCTTAGCGAAGGAGATCTGGTGAGCGCTGACGCTCGTCTACTGGAATCTTCTGGCTTGATGATAGATGAATCATCCATCACGGGTGAATCGGTACCGGTGTCCAAGCAGGTCGAAATCCTTCTTCCGGAAAAGGCCATGCCTTACGAGCTTACCAACTGCCTGATATCAGGAACAGTGGTGACCAGAGGTTCTGGAAAGGCGTTGGTTACAGCGACCGGTTCGGATACGTATATAGCAGGGTTGGCTGAAAAAGCCCAAGAAGCCAGTCCCGAAAGCCCATTGACCAAGGCGCTGGCAATATTCTCGCGCAGGTATGTAATTCTGATTTTGGTGTTAATTACCAGCCTTGGCGTTCTGGCCATAGCCCAAGGCCGTGATTTGGTGGATGTGGTCTACCTTTTAGTGGCACAACTGGTATCGGCTGTTCCAGAGGGTCTTCCTCTGGTCATCACTCTAGTCACGGTAATAGGTGCCATGGCCTTGAGCAAGAGAAAGACGCTCACCCGTTACCTTCCGGCCGTAGAGACTTTGGGTTCAGCCACGGTTATAGCTTCTGATAAAACTGGGACCATTACTGAGGGTCGTTTGACAGTTGCAGGTTCCTTTATCCTCGATGAACCTTTGTTGCGGCTGTGCGGGGCGCTATGCAACGATGCGAAGAATGGAAAGGGGGACAGTGTAGATGTGGCCATAGCCAATTGGTTCGGTGAGTCATACGAGGAGGAACGCATCCGAAACCCGCGCATCTGGTCTCACCCATTTGATGCCGATTTGCGAATGATGGCCACATGCAACGAAACTACCGAAGGTAAGAAACTCTTCGTGAAGGGGGCCTACGAGTCGCTGAAGGCGATAGCCACTAACCAGGCGGATTTCGCCGCTCTCGAAAAAGAACTAGACTCCCTGGCCGAGAAAGGCTTACGAGTTTTGGCATTCGGAGTGGGAGAGGGTGATGAGGAACCATCTTCATGGAAGGTAAGAATCGTGGGGTTGCTTGGCTTCCTGGACCCACCCAAAGAGGGAGTGCGGGAGGCGGTATTGACCGCAAAAAAGGCTGGTATGAGGGTGATAATGATCACTGGAGATCATCCTAAGACGGCCTTGGCCATAGCTCGCTCCGTGGGCATCTGGAGCGAGGGCGATGGTATGTTGACGGGCAAGGAGCTAGAGGGTCTGGATGATTCACAGCTGTGCGCCCGACTCCAAAACGTTACAGTGCTAGCTCGAGTCATACCTGAGCATAAATATCGCGTGGTGAAGGTGCTTCAATCATGTGGGGAAATCGTAGCCGTCACGGGCGATGGCGTGAATGACGTTCCGGCCCTACGCGCGGCCGATCTTGGCGTGGCCATGGGCTCAGGGACCGAAGCGGCCAAGTCGGCGGCAAAGATGATCATCACTGACAATAACCTCAACGTGATCGTTGAAGCCATTCGCATGGGAAGGATTATAGCTGATAACATACGCAAAGTCATCTATTATCTCCTCTCCACCAACATTAATCAAATAGTCCTCATCGCCCTCTCCCTTATGGCCAATTTGCCTTTGCCCTTGATTGCCATCCAGATATTGTGGATCAATCTGGTGACGGACGGCGTTCAGGATAAGACCTTCCCCTTCGCCAAGGAGGAGGGAGATGTGATGGCTAGAATGCCTCGGGACCCGCAGCACCAATTCTTTGACAGGGAGCAGATATTCCGCATTCTGTTCTTTGCTCTGGCCGTGGGTTGGCTCATCTTCGAGATGTATGAGTTACTACTTACACGCTATTCTAGGGAGCTAGCAATCACCATCGTATTCACCAGCCTGGTGGTGGCGCAATGGGTAAATGGAATACAGGCGCAGAAGGAGAAAGAGCCTTTCTTCGTCAACGTGCGTCGGAGCTTCACCATAAATCCCTACGTCTATATGGGCGTGGGGGTGGGCATGGTGCTACAGCTGGCGGCCGTATACCTGCTGAACGATTGGTTCTACACCGTACCTATGAATCTGGAGCACTGGCTGTATGTGCTGATGATAGCCGTAACTAGCTTTGTGGCTATAGAGGCGAGAAAGCTGGTGGAGTATTACCTCATGCGAAAGCCCCAGGACCGCAATGGGCCAATGCCATAGGATGGTGCTTTGCAAAAAGATATGATGAGTTATGATAGTTATGAAACAGAATGCGCGTAACCTTCGTTACCTTCGAGTACCCTCCTTTGATCATGGGAGGAGCTGGAGTTTATGCTGCTAATCTCACTAAAGAACTCGCCAAACTTGGACATGAGGTCAAGGTAATCACGTTTGGAGGCGAAAAATGCGATAATTCACATCCCACTGAGAAGGATGGGATTATAGTCGATAGGGTTCAAGGTAAAGCCTCTACTCTGCGCTGGATCGCCTTGGACCTAAAAATATCGAGAAAAATTGGTCATGCTCCCAGGTCCCAAAGGCCTGACGTGGTGCATCTGAATAGTTTGGGTTACATAGGTCTTAGGGATAAGTCCAAAGGACCTCCTTATGTGGCCACGGCGCATCACCTCGTGGGAGAGATTCCAAAAAGGGCAGGATTGAGGTTTTCCGATCGTATTATGGATTTCTTCGGGGAAAATGGCTTTCTGATTCCAGCGATGGAGCGGTTCGGAACCAGTTTCGTGGATAGAATCATTGCTGTTAGCCATAAGACGGCGCAAGGGCTTCAAACTCTATATAAAGTCGATTTTAGTAGGATAGATATCATCTGGAACGGTGTTAGCGAAGAAGTAATTCCTGTTGGCTTAATAGATCCTGAAGAAGCCCGCCGTCGATTAGGCCTCCCTGCAGGGAAGGTAATTCTATTCGTAGGCAGGGTGGACGATCCACGAAAATGCCTTGGTAATATAATTAAGGCTGCATCTGGCATCCCAGATACTTATGTGGTGGCAGTAGGGAGCGGTGATGGGCGAAGGGCTATGGAGCTTGCGAGAGAGCTTGGCATGGGGTCTAGAGTTAAATTCCTAGGAAGACTATGCCAGGAAGAACTTTGGTATGCTTATTTGGGTGCTGATGTGCATGTGTGTGCTTCCCAGCATGAGGGTTTCGGTCTCACCATAATCGAGGCCATGTGCGCCGGTTGTCCTGTGATTTCAACAGATGTGGGGATAGCACGGGAGCTATCTGAGAGACTTAGGGCAGTTGTGCCTGTTAATGACGTTCCAGCGCTCCGGAGCGCCATTATTTCCACGCTCTCGGCCTCTACTAGTATTCAGCAGGCAAAAACGGTACGAGTGCCTGAGGAGCTTAGTTGGAGAAGATGCGCCATGGAGACGGTTGAATGCTACAAAAAGTCTATTGAGGAGAAGAGCAGAACTCGTTACTGATGAGTAATAGAGAGAAGATCTTTGCCTTGCGATCGTTCTTGAAAGACACCATGAGGAAGGAATTCGACTTTTCCACTACCGACCAAAGCCGAGGATTGCCCCCACCGCCCATCCAGAAGCCATACGGTAAGGGTGCTATTTTGATCACTTTACCAGATCCTCACCGGTCAACGACTTTAGGCTTCATGTCCGTCAGGGAAGCGATATCGCGAAGAAGGAGTAGACGTGAATATAGCTCAGAACCTCTCCTGCTAGATGAGCTATCTTTCTTGCTATGGGCAACACAAGGAGTTAGGGAAATTAAGCGTGGACAGGTTTATCGAACTGTGCCCTCAGCAGGAAATCGCCACGCTCTCGAGACATACATTGCATCGACCAATGTATACGGGCTGAAGAAAGGCGTGTATCGATACTTGCCTTTAGATCACAAACTGGTCATGGAATTTGAAGAAGAAAGAATCGGAGAAAAATTGGCTCGAGCCATGTTGGGGCAGAGGTATCCTATGAACGCTGCTGCGACCTTCATTTGGGCAACCGTTCCTCAACGCATGGAGTGGCGCTATGGAGAGGTCTCTCACAAAGTGATCGCTTTGGATGCTGGTCACGTGTGCCAGAATTTGTATTTGGCTTGCGAAAGCCTAGGTTTAGGGACGGTGGCGGTTGCTGCTTATGATCAAGAAGCTATGGACGAGCTACTTAGATTGGATGGCATGGAAGAATTTGTCATATATCTTGCCCCAGTAGGCAGGGTTCATCCTTAGTGTCCTGATCTTTTCACTCATTGCCTAACAGGCCCGACTTCATCAATTCCTGGTACACTTTCTTTCCCTTTTCTGTAAGGATGTATCTCTTCCAAGTCTTCTTCGAAGGGGTAAGGCACTCTACCAATCCTTGTCCCTCAAGTTCATGAATAGCTCTACTTATGTTCTGAACTGAACGACCATAACGCTCCGCGATCTTTGCTGGCTTGACTATATCACTCCGGCTGATCTCCTTCATCACCAGGACTCTGCGGTCAACACCGAGCACCCATCTGACTAACTCTCTCAAAGCTATCTGGACCTCTTATGCATCTTAGTTAATAAAGAAATACGAAAGGATTCGATTTCAGTCATCATCTTCGCTTATCATCCTCTTGCATATTCCGAATAGCTTCTCGCTAGCATAAGATTCATGTTAATCACGTTCCCCGCGAACGAGGCGTACTCCTCAGGCACCATCGGTAAATTTTCGACTCCTTTGGGATCTTCCAAAATCTGCCCTATCTTCACAAAGCTATTAGGAGGGACTTCCACGTTATAAATGACGGCGCGATGCATGACAAAACATCTCTCCCCTAATTTGCTCTTGAATATGACGGTGCCGAACCCTACGAAGCTCTCTTCACCGATGGTGCAAGGGCCATGAACAATGCAACCATGCCCAAGAGTCGACCTTCTTCCAATTTCAGCCAGGCTACCGCTCAGAGCATGCACTATGCTTCCATCTTGTACATTGCATCCAGAACGTATGATTATGCTGGAGCCTGGTTCATCTGCTCTAAGGGTGGCATGAGGTGCAATGAAGACATCGTCCTCTATTACCACATTTCCCACGATCTCAGCTGAATCAGATATGTACGCCGTGCTCGCGATCTTTGGAAGTCCATTAGGGGTTCGTCTAATCATTGTACAAGCAACATCTTTCAACAATATGAAACATTATGAAAGATTATGCATAATTAGGAAAGATTATGCTAAATAAGACAAAAAGACACAGCAGCCGCTACGCTGCGGCACGTTTATCCCCTCTTGACATGTTATGATTTGACGGAGCTTCAATCTCGGCAATCTTCGAGATGAGGATTCTCTTTGAGCGCTCGAGCTAAAATCATCATCAAGAAGTTCTTTCAAGCCTTTTACCCATCGGACTGGATGCCAATCGAATTTTCGAGATAGATGAAAAAATTCTACAACATTCAAACAATCATTGAAAATCATAAGAAAATGGAAAAAGGGATGAAAGGGTTTAATCAGCCATTTCGTTTATTCTTCATCTTCTCCTCACGCCCTTCGCGCTGCAATCGTCCAGGCGCATACCATGCCCATTTCCCCATGAGGGACATTGCAGCTGGAACGATATAGGTCCTAACCACCATAGCGTCGATTAGAATGGCCACGGTAAGCGCGAATCCGAACATGACCAGCATAGTGTTGGTGGAGAGCATGAGCGAACCGAAGGCCCCTGCCATTATCAGGGCCAAGGCAGTTATGATCCCACCAGTCCAGTCCACAGCCTCGATAATGGCCTCGTTCTGCCCCTTCCCCTTATGCACCTCCTCACGTATGCGTGTCAGGATGAAGACGTTGTAATCCATACCTATGCCCATGAGCATGACGAATAAAACCAAGGGAACGATGAAGAGGATCGGCTCCCCTAGCCAGGTTCCGAAAACCAGATAGGTTAGGGCGAAGGACCAAGCTATGCTCATGGCTATCGATACGATGGCAAAAAGGGGTAGAAGGAGCGATCCTAGGACTATCATCAACACGATGAATATGCCGATGACTACGACCAACTCAATGGTCCTGAATTGCTCGTTTATACTGGTGCTGAGATCGTATAAGGATGCTGTGCTCCCACCCACCAGAATCATGGAATTGGCCAGAGCAGGCTCGCTGCTCTGCACTTCAGCGATTCTTTGTCTGAGCGAGTTTATGAAATTCACCGCCTCGGAGCTCTGAGGCTCAGGTTTTAGGATCACCGTCAGCAGGATGGTCTTATTGCTGCTTCCCACGCTGTTCAACATACTAGCCAAAATCATTTCCCTCTGCTCCTCTGGCATGGCTGAAATATTGCGGTAATCCACCACCGTGCCGAATGGACGCGTCACGCCTGTAACCTGCTGCACCATGGAGGTCTCAGAAGAGATAATGGTGGTAAGATTCTCGACCGCATCCAGGAAGGCTATGTCGAACTCTTCTCCATCATAGACTGGCTTATCGCTCACAATGACGATTTGGGTGGGCATGATTCTGCCGCTTCCAAAGTCTTCTGAGAGAGCGTTCATGCCATCGATGCTCTCCGCCTTCCCCATGGCTCCGATGAAATCGAAACTAGGCTCTGTGGTCAAGTATAAATATGTGGTTGGCACGGATAGAATTATGGCGATGGCGAAGACCACTTTGGCATTGTTGACTGCAAAGGTCGCGGCCTTGCGGAAGTAGTTGTGATTACCTGCTTTTCGTCTTTGCATTATCCTATCTGCATACCTCTTCCACCTCTCGCCCGTGTTGGGCCAGAAGATGCGATTCCCCACCAGCATCAAGAAAGCTGGGACAAGGGTCAAAGAAACCAGAAGAGCCACCAGGACAGCCATGCCTAATACAAGCCCCATGGTCCGAACATATTCGAAGGAAGCAAGCGCCATAGCGAAGAAAGCTATTATGACTGTGGCACCGGAGGTAGCTACCGATTCCCCCGCCCAGGTGATGGAGGTGTGGACTGCCTTCTCCCTGCTCGCTCCTTTGATTCTCTCCTCTCTATACCTTGTGACCATAAAGATGGAATAATCAGTCCCTACACCCATCAGGAGCGAGAATAGTATGGTGAGGACTGTGGAATCAATCGATGCCACGGTTGACCCTACCACGAACACTAATGCCTGGCTTACGCCCAGGGCCACAGCTACGGCACCGAGAGGCAGGAACTGCGCCACCACTGAGCGGAATAGTATTCCCATCAGGATTATGATGATAGCGATCGTTATCGGCTCTATGATGCTCACATCGCGAATAGAATTCGCCATCATATCCGCGGAGATCGCCGCCCCACCAGTAACGTAAGCGACCATGTTTTCCTTGCTCTCAACATTCACCTCTCTAATCAGACCCCGAATCACATCCACATTGGCGAACATTGGTCGGAAGCCGTCTTTTGTGACATAATCCGACGCGACGGAGAAAGAGAGGGTAATCAGCATGGTCCTGCTGTTAGGAGAAATCAGGCTAGCTAGATATTCTGTCGGAACTCTAACAGGATAACTGGATAGCGTACCAGAAGAGATAACACCTCGAACGTATTGACGCACGCTCTCGGCATCATAATAGGGTCCCAGAGCATAGACCTCTTCAAGGAAGGTGATATTGGAAATACCTGAGGCTTGAGCAATGATGCCAAGGCTGAAGGAGTGCAGTGCAGAAGGGTCGTTAAAGTTGGTAAGATTAAACCCGTTTAAAACAGCCATCATCGCTTCCTTTTCTATAGTGCTCAAGGGAAGTGCGCTTATGAATGGAGGCGCAGCCGTTTGCACACTTACAACAGTGCGCTCTCTCGGATTGCTTAGAAGATAAGGATTGGCTCCTGAGGCGTTCCACGCAGCAGCGAATGCCTGGTAGTATCCCATGGTAAGCTGCACTTGTGCCATATCGGCACCTTGCTGCTGCAGGAGGAGCATCAGCTGCATATTAGTCACATTGAATGCTTCCGAGTCTGACAGATAAAGAACCCAGTTCGACAGATGCAGGCCTGGAACTCCCCATAATAAAAATGCGGTGGCATTTACCTGATCCTCCGTGGGCCGCATCGTAGGTCCCAAGGCCATTATGGTCTGGGTCATGACCATCTCATTAATGGTGTATGGCGTGGTCATGCCCATGAAGTCATTGAGGTCTGGAGAGCTCAGGATTTTTTCTTGGAGAAGGAGAACATAATCCCTCGATCCCACATCTGTAACATCATCATCCTGAAGCACGATTATGATGGTCCCATTCGCTACTGTTTCTTGGAATTCGTGAGAGATTATTTCCGCAGCCCTTACAGATTCATACTCACCAGTCGTGACACCAGTGCTCTCATATGAAATAACCTCATTCACCTGAAGGATGGCTGGGACTGAGATTATGAGAACTACTAGCCATGCGATGAGAACCTTTTTGTAATTTTTAGTGATGAAATGGGCGAGCTTCTCGAAGACCATATCAAACTCTCCTAAATTTTTGGGGGGAATCACGCAGACATATTTAAGATATTATTGTTACTGCAGTAGGAACATGACCGCTCCCTTGGATAGCCTTATCAAACTGGGTTTCAGCGAGTATGAGGCCAAGGCCTATGTGGCCATCGTCTCAGTCACCGAAGGTGGTATTTCTGAGATTAGCCAGAAGAGCGGCATACCTCGCTCTCGGGTATATGATATAATGGAAAGATTGGCCTCGAAGGGGTTCGTGGAAGTGGGAGCTACAAAACCACTGCGCTATAGGGCCATCGACCCTGATAAAGTGATATCTCAGATAAGGCTCGATCTCATGAGGACATTGGAGGAGGCGGAAGCAGGTCTAAAGGAATTAAGATCCACGAACGAAAAGGCATCAATGCCTCTCTGGCTTTTGCAAGGCGAGGGAACGATCGATCAAGAGGTCGCTGAATTCATAGAAAGAGCCACTCCCACGCTTAGCCTCTTAGCCATGTCTAGAAGCTTATTGCTTAGGCACGCAAAAGCCATAGCTGACAGGTCCAAAGTAATAAGGGTGGACGTGCTCGTGTTCAACGACCCCGAGGTTTTTTTTGGAAAATTGGGGAGGGCGAATGTGATGAAGCTCCCTCAGGCAACGGCCACGTCTTTAGATTGGATTCTGAGCCCAGATCCGCAGATGGACCAAAAAGAGCAAAAGATAAGAAGTGAGTTAGTTTTGATCTCTGGTAACAATTCTCTCCTGGTCTACAGGGAAGATAAGGTTAGGAAAGCCATGCGAGTGGAAGGAACGATAATAGGTCGTTTTATATTCGCGTTTGCTGAGCGTGTGATACAGGATGCACAGTCAATGTGACTGGGGCCCTTAAAAGTTTTATTGGCAAAAGCTGAATAAGCTAATCCCTTGCAGGGACAAACCTAAAATGGCGAGCAATAAGGAATGAGTGGTGGGTCTGCCCGAATTTGAATCGGGGTCTCAGGCTCCCAAAGCCCGAAGGATGGACCAAGCTACCCCACAGACCCATGCCTAAGCATCCTACAAGCATCTCCAAGGACGCCGTGGCTCTCGGAAGATTATCCAACTCCTATATTATCGTTGCTCGAAGAAGAGTTAGCAAAGCTTTTCAAGATGCTTGGTCCTGCCCTGATGCGTGAGGAAGCTCCTGACGATCGTGCTCGTTATAATACTGGCCGCAGCATTGATTTTGGCTGGCATATTATTCATCGGATTTGGAACTTTTAAAGGCTTCAGGGAATCTGACCTGAGGGCCCCATTGTATTCGGAAATCGAGCGTTCGGAGGGACGACCCCCATCACCCCACACTATTGTGCGTCAGGAAACGGATTGGGGGATAGAATGGTCCATAGCTGATGTGTATTCTGGGTTCGGAGGAATATTATGGCTGAGTGTGAATAACGATGGGCCCAGAAGCATTTGGGTATATGGGGTGGCTTTCACCTGGACTGGGACATCTACCATATATGAAAGGGAAGCGGCCGTCCTCTGCCCCCCTGATGCCAAGACGGAAGTGGGTTTGGTAGCATTCGGAGTGCCAGTGAGCCCAGGGATTCATAGGTATGAGATTTGGCTGAGTGTCGCGGTAAAGCAATTGACGGGCGACGCTTGGTATGATTATGGAAGGTTGAAAGGAGGAACGCATGACATTGAGATAAAGGCGGCCGGACCCCCCTTAGAGTGGCAGACCTCAAGGAACCCAACTCGATATTATAACGAAGTGAACGCGCGCATCAGCGCATCTGACGTAGATGCGGTGGCTCGCTCCATCCGTTCTCAATATCCCGGTGAGTACAACATCCTCCAGGTCTGTCAAGCATATGAGTGGGTGAGGCGCAACATTGCCTATGAAGAGGAGACGGGAGATTATTGGCAAAGCGCAAAAGAGACTTTAGCTCGCAAAGCTGGTGACTGCGAAGACCATGCCATATTACTGGCCTCCATCATCCTTAATTTAGGAGGAAACGCTCGTGTGAATATAATAAAGGCGCACGCCTTCCCCACTGTATTCGTTGGAAGGAACGCTTCAGAAGTGGAGCGGATAGAAGATGCCATCGAGTCCTTTTACTATCTTCCCAAGGATGCGCTGCGCATAAATTACCTGATAGACGAATTTGGATATTGGATGGTCATCGATACCGTTGGTTATGCTTATGCAGGCGGTCTACCCGCCGAATCCAGGTACGCCATCTCAGAGAGCGGGGGCACCTGGACCTTCCAGTCCTCAGACTATCTCATTACCGTGGACGCCACAGGAGCCAGTGTTGGATTATTCGGGATTCTCTAATCCTTTCCTAGGATCTCCTTCACAGCCCGGCGGATAGCTTGCTCGGAGTTCATCCTGGGAGACCATCCCAAGGAGGATAACTTCTCTACTGAGAGTAGCATCTCCTTCACGTCTCCTATCCACCCGCGACCTCCTTTAACTCCCCCGCTCCAATGATAATCTACATCCTTGAGGCCCATTTCCTCCACCACTATATCCGCGATACCTTTCACGTTTATTCGGTCTCGCGAGCCTATGTTGAATATCTCTACCTGCTCCCTGGCCATCTCTGCGCCAACCACTATACCACTTATGCAATCTGAGATATGGATGTAAGACTTGTTTGTACCTGGCTCGGCGCCTAAAATATCCAGGAAATGGGGTTGCTCCCGCAGCTTGCGTATGAAATCATGCAGCACGTTATGCGTAGATCTCGGCCCCACGACATTCGCGAAGCGATATATTACCGCGCTCATATCGAAGGTGTGGCAATAGGAAGAGATGAGAGCTTCGCACGCTAGTTTGCTGGCTCCGTATATAGAGATGGGCACCAACGGCCCATAGTCCTCAGGCGTAGGGATGACTTTGGTCTCGCCGTAAACGGTGGAGGTGGAAGGGAATACGATGTCCTGCACATCGCCTCGGGCACATTCCTCTAGAAGGCGATAAGTGACCTCGATGTTTTGCTCAAAGTGAATGTGCGTATCGGAGGCTCCGATTCTCACATCTGGATTGGCGGCAAAGTGGCATACTGCCTCTACTCCGATGAGCAAAGGCTTTAGGTCCATGGTGAGAAGGTCCCCCTCCACGAATCGGAAGGAATCATTTTGGAGCGCATTTGCCATGAAAGCTCGCTTGCCAGCTGAGAAATTGTCCACACCCACGACCTCGTTCCCTAAGCGCAAAAGCTCCTCGGTCAGGTGAGAGCCGATGAAACCAGCGCATCCAGTTACCAAAATCTTCCTTCCTCTGAGCTTCATGCGGACTACCTCCTATGACTTCAAATGCTCGGCTAAGGACTTAATGGCTTTTCCCCGGTGCGACACTTCGTTCTTTTCTTCTAGAGGCATCTCAGCAAAGGTTCGCTCCTGACCCTCGGCTGCGAAGATGGGATCGAAGCCGAAGCCACCTGAGCCCCTCATTGTTTCTATGATGCGGCCACGACATACTCCTTTAACAATCAGATCTTCTCGACCTCTCATCGAACATCCTATGCAGCACTCGAATCTAGCTCTCCTGTCTTGCTCATCCTGCATGAGCTTGAGAACACCTTGGCATCCTAAGGTGCGGAGAACGTAAGAGGAATAGACTCCAGGGAAGCCGTTCAAGGCATCGATGAATAGCCCAGAGTCATCCAGCACAAAGTCGTTGATGCCTCGCTCCCGCAATTGCCGCAAACACTCTCGTACAACCTCCTCCAAAGTATCTGCTTGTATCTCAAAGACCTCTTGGGGGAGATGTACAACTTCATACCCCAAAGGTTGCAAGGCTGACTTGAACTCGCGTAGTTTACCCTGGTTGCCAGTTATCAAGTGAAGGCGCCTCATGTGTATCTTCCTCTGGACTCGATATCCTTCACTTTGGCCATTACATGCTTAGCCTCAGGATTGTGGAGAGAATAAGACCTCAGGATGGAATCGAAGAGATAGAAGCGCTCCGAATGCGCTGATTGGAAAGCCTCTTTCAGCAGGTGAAGATCAACTCCCAGATCTTCTAGTTCAGCGTTTCGTCCTCCTAGAGAGAAATCGATGAAATATATCCTGCCCTGTCGCAGTATCATGTTTGAAGTAGTGAGATCCCCATGCACTATTCTCGCTTTGTGCAGAAGGGCCACCAGTCTACCTACTTCTTCGCAGATTTTCTCAGCCTCGGTCACAGGCGCGTCCATCAGCACATCCTTGATCCTCAGCCCTTCGATCTCCTCCATAACCAACTCTGCCTTGGCTAGATCGATATCATATATTATCGGGGTGGGGACGCCGTGCCTCCTCGCTTCCACGATCAATCTGGCTTCGTTGCGCGTGCGCAAGCCGCGTAGCCTTTCATCGAGCATAGGATGGCGATAATTCTTGATGACACGGCTCTTAATTATCACCCTGCGGCCTTTCCATATGCCTCGCCTAATCTCCGCCTCCGCGCCCCGCCTTATTACATCCACATTCTCGGGAAACCGCTATGCGTAAATAATCTTTTCACACGCTCAGGGAGGATAGAAGAACGATCTAAGCTCTGTTTCTAAATCGGAACAACAGGAAGGTTGGAAGTCTTCTGGCAAGGCATCATGTACAGGGTTCAGCAGATAGCGATCATCCAGAAGTATTATTGCTGCCCGATCCTTCTCCGACCTGATGGCCCTTCCCGCTGCCTGAAGCATCTTCGCTATGGCAGGGTAGATCTGGGCATACAGTAAGGCTTTGTGCGGTGAGAAGCGTTTGCTGAGCCAACGTATCTTCGCGTCCAGCTCTCTTGAGGGAGGTGCCAAAGGTAGTCCCACTATCACAACTGCCGATAGCAAATTACTATGGAAGTCTACCCCTTCGGCGAAAGAACCTCCCAGGGATGCGAAGAGGGCTCTTTCTCCTTCTCGTCTCATCTCTTTCAACATGGCATCGCGTTCATTCTTTCCTAGGTTTCTAGAATCGGTTATAATGACCTTGGACATTGATGAAGAGCGAAGATGAAATAGGGTCGAGGACATGAAATCATAGGAAGGGAAGAAAACGGCCATGTTACCGGGCGTGTTTTGGGCTACTTGAACGATGCATCTAGCCACATTTTTATAGGTCTCCTCTCCCCTGTGGCGAAAGCGTGAAGAGATGCCGGGTAAGGCAATCAACTTTCTATTCTTCGAGGGAAAAGGGGATCGATATGTACGACAAGCGCATCTTTCTCCTATCCCGAGGATATCTGCAAACATTTCAGGAGGATGCAAAGTCCCACTCATGAAAATTGCAGTATGCACCTGCTCTAGAATAGGTGCAGATATGAGAGAAACATCTAGCAGCAGATGTTTGAGGGCTTGCTGGTTCTTGAAGAATCTATAGCTTCCATCTCCAAAAGCGGACCAACAGCTCAGGAATCCCATTAATTTCGTATGGCTCACAGCTTCTTCCCCTAGCTCTTCTTCGATCTCTGAGGCGAGACCGTGAGTGTCCGTTCCGCACCTCTCTTCGAGAGCCTCGTCAAGCTCCCAGCTTTTGATCTCTTCGCCCACTACTCTCCTTGCCAAGTGCCTGACTACATCCTGGAGTGCCAGAATGTCATCATGGAATCGCCGCATGTCGGCATCCTGCAAGGCTAAGTTCAAATCGTTCTCCCCCAAAGAGAAAGAATGAGACTCTGAGATTCTGTCAGGAAGGTTATGGGCCTCATCCACGATCAATATGGATTTCGAAAGAGTCCTGCCAGTTCTCCATAAGGCACCATTCCCTTGCAGCATAAAAGCCTGATTGTAATCTGCCACCACGCAATCAGCGCTCTGCAAAGCTTTTAGGCTAGCCAAATATGGACAAGTGCCCATGCGAAGACATAACCGTATCACTTCTTGCGTGTGTAGAGGAAAGGCCAGGATGCGCTGCACTGCTTCTTCTTCAAGATTGTTATGGAAGTAGCATTTCTGTCCTTGGAGACAGAGCATCCCATTCCTTTTCTTGGCAAGGCACATATCCTCTCGTGCAACGAGATCCACGACCAAGATTCGACGCTTCTTGTTTATGAGGCGCAAGGCCTCAATTGCGGCATGGTGCTGCGATTGCTTGGCAGTAAGGAAAAGAACGCAGCCCTGCTCTTCATACGACCTCTCCAGGGCAGCGGCGAGAGAGACTGCAGTCTTTCCCAGTCCTGTGGGTGCGTTGGCAAAGAGGTGAGTCCCTGAAGCGAGGCAGTTGCGCGCATCTTCCAGGAATTGGTTCTGGCTCGCCCTTGGCAGCTCGAAAGGAAAGAGGTCTGCATTTGACGGAAGAATGAGGTTTACCCGCTCGCTAGCTTCCATGCTAGACCGAGCTCAACCTGCAATGGAATACCTTCCTTTTACCTGCAAGCTTCCTGCGAAGGAACTTATCCTCAAACCCTGCTTACCCGCACAATGGGACACTCCTCTGCATCCATCGAAGCGTCGAAGAAGGCATGGAGCATGGCATCACTAGTGTTCCTGGCCACGATGGCAGCTTACATCGCGAGAGTGAACATCAGTGTGGCACTTCCTTACATGAGTGAGGATTTCGGATGGGACAGGGTCCAAGAAGGTCTATATGGCGGGTTGCTGTTAGGAATATTTCTAGTTGGATATGGACTATCCAATATTTTCCTGAGTCCATTGGTAGATCGATTCGGGGCCAGGCGTAGCCTTCTCGTAGCCATAGCCACCTTCTCATTACTGACTTTCTTCATGGGGCTAGTGGGATTGATGTTTTCTTTTCTTCTCCTTGCCCGTGTGCTCCTGGGCGTGGCCCAAGGGATAGTATATCCGTCCGCAAGTAAGGCCACTCAAGCGTGGTTCCCTCAGGGAAAGAGATCCAAAGTCAATTCCCTGCATCTCAGCGCTATGCTTTGGTCTAACCTTCTCGTGCCGATAATCCTCATTCCTGTGATAGTCATGACCGATTGGCGCTACGCCTTCTTGGTGGTGGCAGGAATGTGTGCTTTGACATTAATACCGATAAATCTTTACTTGAAGGATTCTCCCAACCACTCCCAAAATGAATCTACGTCGTGCGCTGCTCACACCCCCTTGCGATTGAAAGTGATTAACGATTTGCGTGAGGCATCGCGCATCAGAGGATTATTCTCGCTATCGGGGGCAGATGCCGCTGGTAACATGGTTTGGTGGGGCATTTCCTTATGGCTGCCGAGTTATCTCAAAGCCCAAGGCATGGCCCCCTCGGAGATAATGTGGGTTGCTTCCCTGCCTTATTTTGGAGGCATTGCTGGCCTATTGATAGGCTCTTATCTAAGTGACCGGACGGGGAAGGTGCTGGTCATAACGGTCTTATTTCAGGCGGCTGGAGCTATCACTCTCCTTTTAATGGTAGGTGTGAACTCACCAATCGCGACCATGGCAGTGCTAGCATGTCTCTTCTTCTGCATCGCCCTGCTGCCACCCAACGCCTTCACCCTGTTGCAGAACGTGGCCCCTCCTGAAATAATAGGAAGCGCCACAGGGATCATGAACGGCATCGCCGTGGGCATGGGGGCCATTGGTCCAATTCTGCTAGGTACGGTGGTGGCCGCCAGTGGCTCTTTTGAGGCGGGTTTTGTTATCATGGCGGGGCTACAAGTTCTTTCATCGCTCCTGCTTCTGCGCTTCGGTGAGCTCAGCAAACAAAGGAGCTTAGAAGTAAAAATGGTGGCTGAATTAGGCACAAAATGATTTAGGTATGCTTGAATATGGGGTGCTGAGATTCATGAGATACACCATTACGGGAGACAACTTACAGTTCGCCAATATCGAAATCGGGCCTGGCGAGATGGTCTATGCAGAAGCAGGTAGCATGGCATATATGACTGGAAATATCCAGATGCAGGCTCGTGCCCGCGGGGGCATTATGAAGGGGCTAGGCAGGGCTTTGATGGGGGAGTCCTTCTTCGTCACCGAGTTCCAGGCTCAAGGAGGACCAGGAATTGTTGGCTTTGCGGGTGATGCTCCAGGAAAGATAATGGCTTTGGATCTCAGAGGAGGGAGAGTTTTCTTTTTGCAGAAATCTTCTTTCCTGGTGGCAGAGGGGGCAGTGAATTTAGACATCGCCTTCCAGAGGCGTCTGGGAGCGGCGCTGTTCGGCGGTGAGGGTTTGATAATTCAAAAAGCATGGGGGGAAGGTACTATATTCATCAGCGCATGCGGGGACCTTATAGAGAAACAGCTTGCCCCAGGAGAGCTAATGCGCGTCTCCACCGCACATGTGGTCGGCTGGGAGGCGAGTGTGCAATATGACATCGCTCCTGTTGGAGGAATAAAGACTGCACTTTTCGGAGGAGAGGGGCTGTTCCTCACCACCCTTAGAGGCCCAGGAAAAGTTATCATTCAGTCCATGACCCTGCAGAAGCTGGCCAATTCCC
This sequence comes from Methanomassiliicoccales archaeon, assembly GCA_038740345.1. Classification (NCBI taxonomy): domain Archaea; kingdom Methanobacteriati; phylum Thermoplasmatota; class Thermoplasmata; order Methanomassiliicoccales; species Methanomassiliicoccales archaeon. The sequence continues at coordinate 149,276 of JAVYMA010000001.1, read as the reverse complement.
TCATACCATATTTGCCCAAGCCTGATAACTCGAGAGGCATAAGGATAGGGTGATTGAGTGTCTAAATTGCTTGAGGGGGCCATCTTGATAGGGGTGGTGGTCATGGCCATACTCCTGGTCATAGCCATATTCATGAACCTTGAGTTGTTCCTCACCCTCGCGATCCTGCTAGTGCTATTAGCTCTTGTCGTGGTGGTAGTGTTAGGTCTCATAGGATTGATAGCCGCAGTTCCTTTCTATCTTCTCAAGGGAGGGAGGGAGCCAGAGCCTAGGTCTTACAATATCGATGAGATAAGGCCGATTAAAGAAGAGGAAAAGAAGTAATCGACCAGCATGGGCAACGATTATCATTAATGTAGGCGCTACCTATTCCGTGGATAAAGTTCCCTTTGGCTGCCGAACTTTGGACGAGCTCTTAGAGGGCGGGATCGAATTAGGTAGCGTGACCCTAATCTATGGAGAGGCTGGGACGGGAAAGACCAATCTTTGTTTGGTGCTATCCCGAAACATCGCCTTGCAAGGTAGGAAAGTGCTTTACCTGGATACGGAAGGGATTAGCCTGGAGCGCTATCGCCAGATTTGTGGTCATGACTTCGATGAAATTCTGAAGGCGACTTTGATTTCTGAGGTTCATTCCTTCGAAGACCAAGAGAAGATGGTGGATCGAGCCGTCAAGCTGGCGGAGGTCAATCCCGATGTAGGTTTGATCGTGGTAGACTCTATTTCCATGCACTATCGCCTAACCAGTCGTGAGGAGGATAGGGTAGAGAGGAAGTCACTGACTTCGCAGAGCCTGAAGCTTTTAGGAGTGGCGCGAAAGAGGAGCATTCCCATCATACTCACGTCTCAGGTTTATACCGATGTGGAGCATGGCACCTTCGAGCCCTTGGGTGGACATTCTCTCATGCACAATGCCAAGACGCTTCTCAGATTGGAGAAGGTGTCCTTGGGAAGGAGACGTGCCACGTTGATGAAGCACCGGCATATCGAGGAGGGAAGGAGCGCTGAATTCCGCCTAGTGCAAAATGGTATCGAGTGCTAGCTGAAAGAATAGCATTGTTAGGTGAAGGCGATAAAGTCTTTTCCTTGAGGTTTTAGCTCTGCCTTCCAACAGAGAAGTCCACCAATTCCCGCAGAAACTCCTTTTCAGGCCCCGGTTTCAAGCAGCAGAGCTTCTCCTTAGCCTTTTTTGCATAATCTAGCGCCACCTCTTTCCCGTACTTAATACTGCCCAGTTCCTCGAATAGAGCGATCACATCTTTGACCTCTTCATCGGTCGCGCTTTCATTACCGAATGCCTTGAGAATGGGTGCGTACTTCTTCGCCTCTTCCTTGCTCAAGGTCTCGAAGGCATGCACTGCGATAAGGGTCCTCTTTCCGTTGCGTATGTCGCTTCCTACGGGTTTTCCCAGCGTCTTCTCATCAGCTATCAGGCCCAACACGTCATCCCAGATCTGAAAGCCTATGCCAGCCAATCTAGCATACTCATACATGTCCTGAAGTTGATCCTCAGTTCCCCCGCCGATTATCGCACCCCCCTCTGCAGCGCAGGCGAAGAGCACTGCCGTCTTCTTCTCCACCATTTCCAAGTATTCCTCTTTGGTGACATCCTGCCTTTGCTCGAAATCGATATCCATTTGCTGCCCCTCGGCGACTAAATAGACGGTCTCAGAGGTCAGCGAAAGCAGCCGTCGCAAGCGCTCACCATCCACGGGAGTGGTGGCTAAAACTTTGAAGGCGAGGGCAAATAGAGCATCTCCCGCGATGATCGCGGTAGGCTGTCCGAAGAGGGCATGCACCGCCGGTCTCCCTCTTCTAACAGGATCCTCATCCATCACGTCGTCATGCACCAAGGTGAAGTTATGTATCAGCTCTAAGGCGCAGCCGAATGGCAGTGCGTCCTTCCCTCTCCCTCCCACAGCCTCTGCCACCGCAAAAGCCATGGAGGGTCTTAGGCGCTTACCACCTGCTTCGGGATAGTGCCGTATCGCCTTTCGCAACTTCTCGTACTTCCCCACCTCCAAATACCTTAGGAGAGATTCATCCACCATCTTTGCCCTTCTCATCAATTCCCTTGAAACATCCATTCTCACATCACCTGTTCAAGCCACGCTTTAGTCTCACCTGTAAGGATGAACCTCTGCCTGCCCAGCTCTTTTACATCCTTGCTCCCAGTGAGGAACATAGCTGCCCTCAGCTCATCTTGTATGAGGCGGAGTCTCGCAATCACCTTTTCCTTGGACTCCAGAGCTTCCGATAATATGCCTCTGGCTATTCCTGCAGCACTAGCTCCGAGGGCTAACCCTTTGGCCACCTGGAGTCCATCCATCACGCCACCCGAGGCGATCACCGGAACTCCCACTCCCGCCCAGATTACTGCCACAGGCGCAGGTATCCCCCAATCATGGAAAGTATCGCCCAGCATGGCACGGCTCAAATTCCCAGCCTTGAGGGCTCGATGCTTCTCCACAGCAGAGAAGGAGGTCCCTCCCGTTCCTGCTACGTCCAAACCTCGTACTCCAACCCCTTGCAATTTTTTTGCCATTTCTCGGGAGATACCAGCACCTGTCTCTTTAACGATAATGGGCAGCTCGCGGCAAGCTGCCCTTATGGCTTCCAGACACCCTCTTGCTCGCGTATCTCCCTCAGGTTGGGCCACCTCCTGGAGGAAATTTAGATGAATGGCCATTAAATGCGCGTCTACCATCTCCATAGCCTGGAACAGGGAATCAATATCGAAGGGAGAACGACCTTTTTGGGGGATGAGCTGAGGAGCCCCAACGTTGCCGATGCGCAGAGGCAGATCATAATCCTTGAGAACTTTATAGCTGCCATCATCTCCATGCTCCAATCCTGCCCTTTGACTGCCGACTCCCATGCCTATTTGCAGCTCAGTGCAGGCGGCGGCCAAATTCTCATTGATCTTCCTTGCTCGGGGATGGCCACCAGTAATCGCCGTGATTATCAAAGGCATGCTGATATGCTTACCGAACAGCTTAGTTGATGTATCTATTTCATCAAGGTCCACTTCAGGCAAGGAGCAATGGACTAGTTTGACATCATCCCAATAGTTAAATCCAGAGGAAACATCCTCTTGCAACGTTATGTCGATATGGTCCGCCTTGCGCTTCTCTATCTGCTTCATCTCGAGCCTCCAAGCACCACTGACCCTTTAACCTTCTCCCCTTTAATAGCTGCCTCTAGCCTGCCTGGAACTCGCCCATTTATAACTAACGTCTCCAAGCCTAGATCAGCCAGACGCAGCATAAACTCTAACTTGGCATAAATCGATCCCGTGACATCGGTCACTCGAGAGGTGCGGGGGATCTTTTCCAGCGTAGAACGGTCGATAGTTTCCAGCAGCTTAGCATCGCGGTCCAATGCGGGGTCAGAGGTAAAAACTCCGTCGACATCGGCGCAAAATATGACGCGTTTTGGCCTGAACTCCTTGGCTAGAATGAACATCAGTTGATCGCCAGAGCATATACCGAAGCCGCGCTCCATATCGAGCATGACGTCGCCAAAGGTAACTGGTAAAAGGCCAAGATCATGGTAAAGCCGAAACATCTCTATGTCCATCCTCACTAGTTCGCCATTTTTCATCAGGCCCATGGCCCCGGGTGGTAAGGAAACAGCACTTACTCCAGCATTATTCAAGCAGCGCATTACCATGAGATTTAACTCGCGCACATCCATATGCACTCTCGATAGACCTTCCAGTTGCGTCCTTTCTTGATATCCTTCATGCAATCGGTGTTCCGCTGCTAATAAATGACCATATGAACCAGCTCCATGGACTAAAAACACCTCATGCGAGGCGCAGGCTATCTCCTTCGCTAGCCTTTCCATACTCCGTTGGTCGAAGCGACGGTAGGTAGCTTTATCAGTAATCACGCTGCCACCAAGCTTAACCAGAACTGCGCACACGCTTTACAGATTAATGCCAGATTATTAAAACGTTCTTCGATTCAGTCTGATCTCAACGGTAGCCCGCACTTACGGCAATAGGCGTCATCTACCCTTACCTTACTGGAGCAGCGAGGGCAGCGGATGTCTCTATCTATTTTCGTCCCGCAGCGAGAGCAAAAGATATCTCCAGGGTCCAATTCCGCTTGGCATTTGGCGCAATGAGAAGGAGGAGGCTGGATCACCACTGAGGGAGGAACTTTCTCAACGCTGTCTAAATTGCTTTGAGACCGCTTTTCATCATCCTTCGGCTCCTGTAAAATCTTGCGTGCTCTTAAAGCGTACTTCAAAGCCTCGGTATATTCTTCCGCCGCAAATGCCCGTTCCGCCTGTTCTAGACTCTCTTTAGCGGAGGTAACGTCCTTCCCTCCTCTCTCGGCCCCCTCTAGCTCATCTCTAACGGAGCATATCATGAATTTCGACTCCATAAAGTTCTTCGGCATCTTTCTTACTTCCTGGAAGGGGACCTCGCAAGATTTCTCCTCTTTATTCGTATCTCCTGGGGCCGCGATTTCCTCAACACTCTTCAATTCCATTTTAGCGGGTTGTTGCTCCTTTGCCGTTCGTAGAAGTTCTTTAGCTCTTTCCAATGCCGCTCTTGCTTCAGAATAATTATGACGGCTGAAGGCTGAATCAGCCTCCAAAAGAGCGAGATCTGCTTCTTTGGTATTTCGACCTTGGCGCTTCAGGGCGTTCGATACCGCTTTCGAGGTCACTATCTGATTATAGACACTATCAACCTGTATCTGGGCTATCTGGCGCTCTTTACTCCTCTTGCGGATGATTTTTATCTCATAGTAAGTCACAGCGCCAAGGATAACCAAAATTATCATGATGGCGTAAATGGTGGGGTCGGCCAGGACATCAGCCATGGTTTCACCAAACTGGCAAACACTAGGCGTCCCAAGTTTTAAAATGTTCGTCTCTAGGTATAATTACACGAAAACTCCGACCATCGAGTTAGATAAGGAATGCAGGATAATCAGAGGAGGGAATGAAAAGACACAAGAAGGGCTGACAGCTTTCCAAGCTTCCCGTGGGCTCGCGCACCACAGTACAACAGGGAACGCAATCGGGCTTAACTGCTGGGTTCGGATGAGACCAGGTGTTTCCCCGACGCTATGGCCGTCATACCCTTCTTATTTGCCTCGAAAGTTATTTTTGTATTTATACCTTACTTTAGAACCACCAAATATGAGTCCTATTAGAATCAGGTTAAAACAGACCGAGATCGATAAAGGGCTCTTTAATTTATCATTCGATGGTTCTTCGATGTTTCTCTCGTCTGGTATTTGCAACTATTGCTCAAGGCTTGAGTTTTACTCAGAAGAGCATAAGAAGTAAAACCGCTAGCGTCGTAGCGATAGCCATAGATGAAAGGTTGGTACCTAATTTGGATATCAAGCCCTTTCTTTCCAATGTTGCTCCGATTAAGCTATCAATATTGCAACCTATAAATCCCATGAAGATGGGGATAATTATACTGAATTCAGGCCATGTACCTGGAAAGATGACGGCCCAACCCAAGGAAGATGCTAATACCGCCCCCATAAAAGCCCAAAAAGTTCCCCAGATGCTCACCCCTCCATCTGTTCCTGCCGCTACTGGCACCCCACTGGTGATGAGAAAGGCCTTATCACTCAAAACTCCTAGCTCACTTGCTACAGTGTCTGAAGCGGCGACACTTATCGCCGTTAGATAAACGATACCTGCTTCTATCGAACGGCTTGCATCTAGCCTCCAAGATATGATCGCGATTAGCGCTGGTACAAGGCCATTTGCCAGGACGTTCTTCCATGTTCTCTCGCCCTTCCTGCCCTCTTGCACCCCACGTTCGATCTTCATATTCAGCCTGAATTTTGTTACCACAAAGCCAGCTAATGTGAAGGCTATCAGAAGAATAAGCCAATTTACTGAACCGAACACTCCTATCACTACGCCTACGAAGAAAGAGGCGGCTCCGCCGCTTTTCGTGAGAAGGCCAAAGCGATAAGAGAGCACGCTAAGCAGTAGGCAAATCGATAGCACTAGAGCCATATCTATCAGGAGGCTCATTGTCGAGGATGAATCTGTCATTCATTATAATCTTGGCGGTTTTTCATGCCTTTCGTTATCCTGTTTCGCTCTTCGATTCCTTACTCTTTTCACAATACTTCAAGAATGGGAGGGGCTTTCTGCTAAAGACGTTTTTTATCTCGTTCTTAATACCTCGGACCTTCTCTAGGTCACCATCCCAATCGGAAAGGGCGGTTTCATAGGATTTCTCTAAATCCTCGAGCAATTTCTGCATACGTCTTGGAATGTTACCAGCTTTCTTCCCATGTAACACAACCGCTAAAAATATGTGCTTGCCCTTTTCAACTAATATTTTCTTCTCGCCGAAATCGAGCCTCTGGAGATGGGTGGAGCTCTCATCCTTGAAGGAGTCCTTAACAAATGATTGGATGGCAATCAGCATAGAGCTCAAGATATGATCATCCATCCCCGGCTTCAACCGGCGTGTCTGATGCGCTATAAGTCGACCATCATGATATATAATGAATACTTCGTCCACCGCCACCGCTGCGCGAGCGAATAAATACCCTAAGGTGATGAGCAACGCTGCCAAGACCATTCCCAGTAATAATATATTGGATGATCCTGGAGGCTCACGTACCAGAAGAGCGAATTCCTGTGTAGTCTTTTCATTGTTGGCATTATCCTTCACCACTATCTTGTAGACTATTCTAGTGGCATTCGTCTGAGCTTCGATTATAGCGGTGAAGAGATTGGGTGATTGGCTTGGCGTCATGGGTACGCTCAGCTCAGGGCCATCGCCGATGCGGTAGACTAGCATGACAGATTGAATACCGCTCCCTGCATCAGTGATTAGGGCTGCGATATGTATCGCTGAGCCGACAGTCGCGTTCATCCCATCCTGCACCATCACCACGTGGGGGGGAATCCTATCTACGACGATGTAGACATACGCAGGGGAAGACTCCATATCATCATCGTCTTTGACTAGAAGCGATACCCGATAGCTGCCGTCTGCGGAGAAGGTGTGAGATATTAATTGATTATAGATGTAAGAGGTCCCCTCTCCATCACCGAAATCCCAGCGATAGCGGAGGCTGTTAATGTCATTGGGTGTGTCACTAGAGGAGCTTGCATTAAACCATACCATTCCCGGTATGGAAGAATCATTTCGCCATGTGAATCGAGCTACGGGGCGAACATTAATTATCTTCACCTGATATGTTTGCGAGTAAACTACCGTCCCATCAGAATCAGTTACTAATGCTCTTGCGATATATATTCCAGATCGTGTGTAGCGGTGAGAACTCATGTTAGCCAGAGGTGGGTCAGAGGATACGAAAACCCCCGTTCCCTCGAAATCCCAGCTGTATCGGATAATGGGGTCATGCCCTGGGGTAGCGGTGATTTGGAACCAGACTTGATCATATTCGTAATATGAAGTTAATCGATCCTGGGTCCCGAAAGAGATTATAATGGGGGAAGTATCTTGGACATAGATTTTAACTGTGGTTGAATTAACATCCAAATCTGCCTCTTGAACTGTTAAGGTGATGTTGTACCATCCTTGAGAGGCGTATTTTTTTGTCATCTGGCTCATTTCATATCCGCCCGCGGAATAGGTACCATCGCCAAAAGACCAATTCACATATACGATTTGATTATAGCTCTGAATCGAGCTATTAAGATATACGGGAATGCCTTCGATTAGATTTTTAGGGATGTATAAAGACAATCTTGGCAGAACCCTAACAACCTCAATGGTGAGTTCGACCACATCCTCGTTGCCATCGCTATCTCGCACTTTGTGGATAAGATGGAAGATCCCGCCCATGTTATAAGTGTGTGTGACGTTCTTTATGCCCTCCACAATGGTCCCATCCCCGAAGTCCCAGAACCAATAGACTATGGGATCCCATTGTGTTAGGGAGCGGTCCTTGAATACCGTGGCAATACCTTCAATCACATCTCCTACTTCTACTAAGGCTATTGGCTTGGTATCCTGTACCGAGAAAGTTCGATTGACATAACCTAAAGTGCCATCTGAATCTATTACCGTAAGATTGACCCAACATTGACCATCCTTGAAGGCTCGGGTTATGTTCTGCCCATAAAATATCGTGCCGTCATCGAATCTCCATATCCATTTTGAAATTGGGTCGAACGTATTGGCGGTGGCGTTCAGGAATACATATTGTCCCTCAATGATTTCTAAGGGCTCGATGGTGAAAGAAGGAGCTGGAATAACCTCAAGCACCAATAGTTTTCTTTGTGCCTTGCCAATACTGCCATCGCTATCCATAATAGTCAGACTAACAATGAATTCACCAGAGCAGGTGAAGACGTGTGTAATCTCTTTTCCATAGCCATAGGAACCATCACCAAAGTCCCAGTGCCAGGCCACTATGGGGTCTACAGGGGTATAGGATGAGTCGTGGAAATGAACCACGGTCCCCTCGAATATCTCATCCGGAAAGTAAGTGAAATCAGTGTCGAGGTCAGCCTCACTAATTATGATGTTTTTGGATAACGAGGCAATGCTTCCGTCGTAATCACGTACCGTTAGCCTTATTGTATATGTTCCTGAGTCTGGGAAAATATAGGTGATTGCTTTCCCAAACAGCGTTTCATGATTGATATCCCACGTCCAATTGACAAGCGGATCCCATGAAATACTATTGCAGTAGAAGGTGACGGGAATACCCTCATCTGGAAGAATCGGCTCCCAATCGAACAAAGGAATAGGTGAAGTATCAGTGACGCTAATGAAGAGCACGGCAAACCCTATTGAGCCATCCCCATCGCGTACAGTCAGGCCTACAGAATATGTACCATTTCTTTGGTAGATATGCTGAATTGTCCTACCGTAGCCAAGAGTACCGTCACCGAAGTTCCAGGTCCAATTTGAGATGGGGTCATAGCTTTCCGAAGTGTCTGTAAAGGTTATGGTAGTACCTTCAGGCGCATTATCGGGCGAGAAAATGAAGGAGACCTTTGGGGAGGTGTCAAGAACTTGGATGGAAATTCTCGATGAGTTGCTGGAACCATCCGAGTCAAAAACGGTCAAAGTTACGATGTAATTTCCATTTTGAATGAATGTATGAACTGCCTCAGGGCCGTAAGCCACCCCTCCATCACCGAAATTCCATGTATAGTTGATAATTGGATCATACCCTGCAATGGAAGTGGAAGTGAATGCGACGCTACCGCCCTCTAATAGACTGGTGCGATTCGCAACGAAGGTCACATGGGGATTAGTATCAGAAACAACAATCGTTCTGCGGTAAATTGGACTGATGGATCCATCCGCATCTCTCACGACCAAAGATACCTCATAGGTGCCCTGAGATTGAAAAACATGTATTGGATTTTTAACATATGCGAAAGTGGAATCTCCAAAGCTCCAGGTCCAATTAGTAATATTATCAGGATAGGATGAAGACTTGTCCATGAAGACGACAGCCTCACCTTCAAAGGGACTAATTGGAGTAAAGTCGAATGATGCGACCGGACTGTTGTCCAAGATGTTTAAAGTAATGTTGCTGTAAGCGCTCAATCCTGAGCGATCCGTAACTTTTAATGATACGAACTTCGAGCCATCTTTCATAAAGGCGTAGGTGAAATATTTTCCATATCTTATCATACCACTTTCCAGACTCCAGGTATAGTTGAGCAAGGCCAAATCAGAGAATGAATCAGAGGACCCGTTTGCGTTAAACGTTATGATGGCGCCCTCCCGCTCGAGATAAGATGAAGCTGAGGCGACTGCCAAAGGTCTCAGATTCTTTTGTAGCCAAAAGCTGAGACAAAAGCTGTTGGGTGACGAAGCCATCAGATCCATTCGGTCATCATCATTAAGGTCGCAAGCAATTAAATTAGAGGGGTTAGAACCAGTCGTGAAAAAGAAAAATTTGTCGAAGGAAGAAGATCCAGTCCTAAGTAAAACAATTGCTTCTGGCGAATCTAACAGACCGACAGCTATGTCATCAAGACCATCATCGTTCAGGTCTTCTGAGGTTATACTGGATCCTGCTCCTTTAAGCAAGATCGTTGCATTTGCCTCCGTGAACACATAATAATTATCGAAACCGATAGCTTGTTGTAAATAAACAAGAATTTTTCCAGATTCTGTAAGAATAGCGATATCATCTCTTACGCTTCCCCCAAAGTCACCAACGGCCAACCCAGAGAACTTCTCGCCTGTGCGGGCAAGCATCGCTCTAGGCATCAAGTCATAGTATTGACCTGGCGAACCAGTAGAGTTGCGTATATAAATTTCAACCCTATTCGAAAGCTGATTAATTATACCGAGGTCTGCTTTTATCCCATCTCCGTTGAAATCCCCGATTGTAACCCATGTTCTTTGTCCTGCAATTCCAGTACCCAATTCCTCAGTAACCATTGGATTGAAGTATTGTCCATTTTCAGAATTGAACAAGATTGTGGAGCCTAGAGAATGTGTTATTACAATATCATCAAATCCGTCACCGCGTACGCTTAATTTGGCGATTTCTTTCCCACCAACTATTCCAAGGCTTAGATTGGCGGTGGGATAGGAGGAGTTGAAGATATCTCCACCGCGGTATATGCTCACAGACCCCGAAACAGAATTCAAAATCGCAAGATCATCATCCTCATCAAGGTCGAATCTTCCCCAACATAATGAGATTGGCCCCTCTTGGGTTGGAAGTATCTTAGTCTTTCCCCCTTTTAAATCGTAAATCATAATCTGGTTGCTGGAAGAAAGGACCGTAGCGACAATTACATCACCTTTTTGTGTCTTACCAACATCTAAATCACCAGGTCCATTTGGAGTTGTGAAAGCGTTTAAATCCGCATTACCGACTCCTTCTGGTCTGCTAAGGAAAAATGTAATCGTCGAAGGTTGATTGTTTTCACCTTGACACAATACAAGAATCCCTTCAGGACTGCCAGTAGAACGATCTATAACCGTTTTTATAGGATTGACATCCAAGGGAATCTTTGCGCTAGGAACATTGCTAAAAGTACGGGCAGGACTCTGACAGTATAGGCTCGCATGTCTAGCAGTTCGGCTGAGGGCGATGACATCTGTCATCGAATCGTTTGCTAGATCCCCTATTGCGAGAGAAGACAACCCAATTGAAGTCTGGATTATCGAATGTGGATTTGAATTGAAACCGCTGCCATTATTTTCGAAAATCACGATCTGGGAGTATCCACCAATCTCAGCCGAGTTGGCGAAGACCAGATCATTGCGGCCATTTCCGAGAATATCGCCCAAAATAATATCTGCCGCTCTCGTCTCCAAAAAATTGATTGGCATCAGATAAGTGCTCCAATCAGACTTCCATGCATCTGGCTGATACATTATAAAAACATTTGCCCCTCCTTTATTCGCCACGACAATGTCATCCCTATTATCGCCATTGATGTCTCCAACAGTAAGGAACTCACTCCGTGAGAATGAGCTTATGCTTCCTATGGGATGAGTTCTACGATCATAAAAAGAAAAAGGATATTTCCAGATATCGACAAAATCATCATATTTCGCGTTGGGATCTCCTCTGCATACTACAGCAAGGCAGTTATCATCATTGGAAAAGACACCAATTACAATTTCAAAAGGCTCCAATGAAGTGGGAAGAGTTTTAGCTATGGCGAAGGAAGTAGATTGGTCTAAAATCGCAATCTTCCCTTCATAACTTTCATTATAGCTAACAGCTATGTCATTCAATCCATCTTTCCCAAGTAGATCACCAAGGACGATGCTTCTAACATCCGAAAACGATGGATTGGTTATTCTCCTCGGTGTATTATCAAAAGAACCTTGACTTGTTCGATTATATATGCAAATGCTCCTCGTGTAATTACTAATCGTCACCAAGTCCGCAAGCCCATCATTATTCATATCTCCTAAGGCAAAATCCTTGGTCCATGGGTCTAGTTTCATCACAAAGGAATAGTTCCCGAAAACCGCTTCCTGTTGGAAAATAGTTTGGGCAGAATATTGGAAAGGTGTCTCGACTGAAAAAGAACATGGTTTAGGCAATTCACCTATTATTGTTGATGAAATTAATGCTGATGAAGGAATGACGATGGATGAGGATAGGAACATAGCTACAGCTAACGCTACGATGCCCCATCTCACCAACCAACCCATGGGTCCCATCCCTGATAGTATTGAATTTATTTCCTGCGATATAAAACTTGGCCATATGCCAGACGTTGTTCAGTGCTTTGCTCTTATTTTTTCTACTAGTAATATGAACATTCTTTAAAAACTAAATTAACCAAATTAAATTAGAAAAACCTATCCAGAGAATCAAATCTGATAGTCGGATGGATTGCCGTTTATATTTGTTCTATCATGAAATCATGAGAACAGATGACTATTGGTGGAACGGAATTCAAGATCACGAAATTAACTTTCGATGATGACGTTCGTCGAATTCTTTCATTGACCACCAATACTGCGCTGTGCGTCAAGAGCATTTCAAATGCCCTCGATATACCTATAACAAAATGCTATCGCCTTGTTAGGCAAATGGAGAAACGCGGAATGCTTAAGAAATTTGAAAGCGCGGATAACGATGTGGCTATTTATCAATCAAACCTTCGCACCATTAATTTTAAAATCGAATCGGATAAATTATGTATAAATGTTGAATTCAATGATGGTGGCAAGAGAGTTTTTGAATTTTCACCGCGCACCCCAAACCAAAGCAACCTGACTACAGTAGGTGCTATCTAATGCACGCTATCTAAAACCCTGACACTTCCTCAAGAATAAGATAGAGCCTTTCAGCCAAGGATTTTGCTGATTCTTTATCCTTTAAGGGCTGAAGAGTCATCCTTCCATTTGTGTAGAATGTGATTTGTAGGTCATCTTTATTCGCCAATAGCATTACATCCCTCATCTCGATCTCGAAATCTCTCTCCCTTAAAATGTTGGCTGCACGCTCTAAATCATACCTTTTAACTTGCTGAGGAACCACTGAAAACCCCTTCGCTTGGCATAATTGAACCACTTTGAACTTCATTTACTGAGCTCCTCCAACAACGATCTTACACTTCTCTTGAAGCACTCCAGGGTGGATTCATTCACTAGCATAATATCTGCCAGAGCGATTAAGCTCCCGATTCCCCAGGATAGCTCCCTTTTGTCTCTTTCCTCGAATTCTTCAAAATTATTTGGTGCGTCTGCTCTTCCGCGCCTTTGCAATCTCTCGAACCTAGGTTTAGGAGAAGTATGGATTGCCACTACCTTTACAGCATCCTTAAAAGCTTCCTTGAACACAGATAGCTCATCAAGGCCTCGGCTACCATCAATTATGGTCTTCTCATGGTGTATGTGTGGTATGGTTCTTTTGGCCCAGATATCATACCCATATTTCAAGCGCTCGGAATGTGCGAAACCACCTATATTCTTGTCATTATTTATCACACCAAGGCGTTTCGCTTCTTCCCTCACTACGTCTCCCATCCTTACGACATCGTAGCCCATCGATATTCCGACCTGCACAAACTCTTCCTTTCCTGAACCGGGCATCCCGGTGAGAACTATTATCCGCATTTTTGATCAATTCATGCAATTCATTCATATGAATAGATTTTGCGCGAAAAACCAAGAAGCAGTTCATACTAGCTTTTAATCAAGTTATAAAATTATGTTGCAATATCTAGAAAAGCAATTAGAGAGGAATGATGTCTGGCTATTTTTGATATGGAACTGACTTTTAGTGATCATCTTTTTGGGTTTTTAATCGATTTGGTCCAGTGAACGGATATCAAATCTGAGAGGCTTTCCCAAAAGAATTAAAATGGGAGATGCGTATCCGATTTGATATCGGACGCTGATAATGCCAGGTCTGTCAGAGGGGATGTCCAAGTGCAGCAGACTAAATCAGTAGAAGGGATTCTCGATGAGATAATCCAGCAAGAGTTCGTTTCCGATCCTGGTATCTATTCCGTCTCTATCGTCTCTAAGACTGGTTTGATGATAGCTGGACGTTCTGCCTCACCATCTAAGCCAGAGACCTTCTCAGCAATGGCCGCGATAATGTATTCATCCGCAGAAGCCACTCGCACAGACGCTCTGAAGGACAAATTGGAATACATTCTTGGCATTTTCCGCAATAGCAAGCTTGTCATTTGTGAAGTAAGCTCATCACTTCTGATCGTGGTCACTGCAGACCGTAATATTGAGACAGAAAAAATCTTAGAAAATATGAATAAAGTAATAACAAGGACGAAACAGGAATTGGTCTGGCTTCGCTGAATCGTTACCCGTGATAGCGATCTCGCCCTTACACTCAGTTTTCAAAAGGATTTTTTTGGATGGTCTAAAATCCTTCATGGTCATTAGCCAGATTTTTAAATTATAAATGTTTTTAATGCAGCAAATAAAGAATAGGCGTTAATCAACATCAAACAGAACTCCTATTAGTAATGAGGTTCATATGCTCAAATCAATTGTTCCCCGATATCCTCCAGAATCCTATCACAGTATATGCATCTGAGCAAGGGAGGATTCTTTGACTCAACGGTGAACTCAGGCTCAACTGGTTCTTTAAGATTCGTTATACAGCTGGGATTGCCGCAACGGACTATACCCTTTACCACACTGGGCAAGGAGACTTTAAATTTCTCTGCGACATTAAAATCTCTAATAATATTGATGGTCGCATTTGGAGAAATCAAAGCTATCTTATCCACTTCTTTTGGGTCCAGTTCCCTGTCCTCTACCTTCACTACATCCTTGAATCCAACCTTTGAGGAAGGGACGTGCATCAGTACACTAACAGGTGAATGGACATTATTACCAGAAACACCGATTATTCTTAAGACCTTCAAGGCCATGCCGCAATCGATGTGGTCTATCACTGTCCCATTCCTTATCGGCGTTACCTTGAACTCCTTCATTCAAGCTCACCTCCGAGAACGAGCAGTAATAACGCCATCCTTACAGGTACACCATTGAATGCTTGTACGAAATAGCGCGCGTGCGCAGTCCCATCAACTTCAGGAGCAATCTCATCCACTCGAGGCAGAGGATGCATAACGATAAGATCTTTCTTGGCCTCACGTAGAAGGTCGTTATCTATTCGATAATACCCCGCTACCTTTTGGTATTCAGTCGGATCTGGAAACCTCTCCTTTTGTATGCGAGTGACATACAATACATCAAGATCTTTAATCACATCCTCTAATTTTGAGGTCAGCTTGGGCTTTCCACCGAGTCTTTCTACCTGACGTACAGTCTCACGCGGCATTTGGAGATTTGCCGGAGCGACGAAAGTGACCTCCGCTCCAAACATCGTCAATGCTTCTGCCAGGGAATGAACTGTGCGGCCATATTTTAGATCACCCACTAAGGCTACCTTGACACCTTCAATGCGGTTGAACTCCCTCCTTATCGTGAAGAGATCTAAAAGGGTCTGGGTGGGATGCTGACCCGCGCCGTCTCCAGCGTTAATGACAGGTTTCGAGGAGAAGTGAGCAGCCAATCTGGCTGACCCTTCATATGGATGTCTCAAGACAATGACATCAGAATAGGATTCCACCATTCGGATGGTATCTGCTAGGGTCTCACCCTTGGCGACAGATAACATTGAGGGATGAGCCATTTCCATCGTGCGCCCCCCCAAACGGGACATGGCCGTAGTAAAGGACATATGCGTACGTGTGGACGGCTCGAAAAAGAGGTTGGCCAAAATACGCCCCTCGAGCACCTTCGTGAAAGACTCACCTTTTGCGTATGGTATCATTTTTTCCGCTAGGTCAAGTATTCTATCCATCTCAGCTCTAGTAAGGTCTCGGATGGACACTATGTCCTTTCCCTTGAAATTCATGGTGCTCTCTTGTGAATCACACGGGGCACTAAAATACTTATTCAAGCTACCTTTGCTGGACTATCTGGTCCTAGCTTCTTCTAGAAATTTTTTCAAAACGTCTTGCATGCGTGAATACCAATCGTTAACGCATTTTTCCAATTTCTCCTTTAAGTCCTTCTTGCTAATGGCCTTATAAATATGATAATAGCCGCCCTTTTCCATGCTCTTCGTTTCTCTATACACCATTCCACAAGTCATCAGCTTCTGGAGTGATCTGTATACTGTGCTTCGGTCTCGTCCTATAATAACGGCTAGCTCGTCCGCTCGCATAGGCCCCGATTCCACTAAGGCATAATAGACGAGGACCTCAAACTCTCCCAAATTATAGGCGCATTGTATGAGATCCTGACAAGTGGTGATGTCTGAAACACGCTCGGGAAGCATCTCATAACCTCCGGGCATTCAGGTCTTCTTCTACGAAAGGCTTATAAGAAAGTTGGTTATATATAGTTGTCGCACAACCGTGCAAAACCGGTGGTGATGCGAAAATGCAAAAAGATGCAAGTTTGGATGCGAGAGGATTAATGTGCCCTATGCCCATCGTTAAATTGGCCAAAAAAATCAAGGAACTTCAAATAGGCCAGGTCTTAGAATTGATCGCTGATGACCCTGGGGCAAAAGAGGACGTTCCTGCCTGGTGCCAAAGGACTCAAAATGAGCTCCTGGAAACAAAACAAGAGGGCAAGATATTTTATTTCTATATCAAAAGGAAGGTTTGAAAATAAATGCGCACCAGATATTTGAATCAGGTCAAATCTCTGAGGTTGAGCAAGGAGTCTTTTATCTTCATGAAAAATGAGATGGTAATGAGAATGATTCGAATGATGGATCATATGTTTGAGAGGGCTCGATGTATAATCAATCCATGGAATTTATGCGCTAAGAGATTTGGCCAGCTTCATTTAGGAATGTTTAATGGGTCATGGATTGTAACGTCGATAGAAAATAGGAAGTTATGATTTGAGGTGAAAGGTATGACAGATGTCAAGAAAATCGCTATTGTAGTTTCTGAAGGAACATTTGACAAAGGTATGATGGCTATGATGATAGCCAACACCGCTACAAGCATGGGCATGGAAGTTCATGTCTTCGGTACTTTCTTCGGTTTGAATCTTTTAAAGAAGGGATATCGCCCCAAAGCCCCTGGCTTATTCCGTTTGTTCACAGGCATGTTCAGGAAGAAAATGAAAGCTGTGGGCGTTGAGGATTATCCGGAGCAGGTTAAGATGGCTATGGATTTAGGCGTCAATCTATATGCTTGCGGAACCAGCATGGGGGTAATGAACGTGAAAGAAGAGGATCTGTATCCAGGGGTGAAGATTTTAGGGGCAGCTGGGTTCCTGAACATCGCAGCAGATTCTGATATGCAATTTTTCATCGGGTGATACTATCATGCCCTCCATCCTCTTCATCATGTTAAAGTCTCCCCATGAGAACGTGAACTTGGATTTGGTGAATAAACTTGGTCAAGATTCCAAGAAGGGTGCCTTGCTCATTGAGGACGCAGTATATTATGCTGTGAATGAAAAGGAAAGGAAGAATCTAGAAGAGCGCGTTGACGAAGTCTTCGTAATTAAGGACGACTTGGCTGCTCGAGGATTCAGGGGTAAGGCAGGAGGGAGATTCAAGGAGATTGATTACCAAGAAGCTGTGGATTTAATCATGGAAAAGTACGAACGCACGATAACCATTTGAGGTGCTGATATGGCTAAGACCATGGTAATACAACTAAGGACGGGAAGCATGATGAGCATGGACTCCAACGTAGCCATTAAGTTGGCAAGGGCGGCACTGGAGAAGGGCTACAACGTGCGCATGTTCGGCTACGGGGAAGGAGTGACGGTTATAAAGGACGGACAAGACCCTAAAAGATTCCCAAATGTGGGTAAAGAGATAAAGGAGCTCGTCGAACAAAAGGGATTGGTCGTAACGGTATGCGAGACATGCTGTGCTGCCAGAGGAATACACCGCGGTGAGGAAATAAAGGGCACCAAGATCGGTTCTTTGACTAATGATTTTAGCAAGTTTATAAGCGAGGGTGACAGACTCGTGACTATCGCCAGGTGATGTTATGGCTGACAGCATACTATTCATCATGACGAAGCCTCCCTACGGTTTTGAGGAATTCTTCGCGGGCGCAAGAGCTTCTTTGGCCATGTTGGCCAGCGGGCTGATAGGAAGGTCCACCCTATTGTTGGTGGGTGATGGCACATTGAATGCAGTAGCCTCCCAGGATGCACAGGCCATAGGTATGCCTTCAAACGTCGAGGCCATAAACGACCTAGCCGATTTCGAAGGAGAGGTCTATTGCGTGGCTGAAGACCTAGAATCCCGCCTAGGCAGCGTTCCCATAGTCGAAGGAGTAAAAATGATATCTTGGGATAGAGCCAGGCAATTGGTTGATGAACATCAAGTGGTTACAACTTTCTAGGAGTCTTAAAACCTATAATTTTTATCAGCATTGGATTTTAATTTAGTTGCTTGGCTCTCAGCGATATTAGTTCGCTCTCTTCTTCTCTCCTTTGACGACCAGAATTCCAAAAAAAGCATGGAATGTATTGATTTCACATCCCGCCCCTAGGGTTGTGTGAAAACAAAAAATTTATTTTATGCAATAATTACGGAGAATCAGGAGGTGAGGAGAATGGACAACCTGAATGCCGAAAAGAAAAGCGCAGGTGAATTGAGCGCGACAAGCCAGGAAGAGAGAAGCGAGAGAAAGGGCATAAGGGCATTCTTTAAATCTCTGAGGAAGAGGAGCTCCGCAAAAGGAAGTAAGTAGCTCTATTCTTCCTGAGAAAATATCGAGCGCATGGGCCTCCTGACTTTTACAGAAGGCCCATCCGCTTTGATATTTTACGCCCATTTTAATGTCTATCCCATACTCCAATGCTCACACTCCAAAATCTATAATATTCATTAAGGATAGCCATAGTCATGATTGAGGTAACGGGGCGCTCATTTCACGGACGGACCACTGTATGGACCGGCCCTGGTTTTATCCTGCAGACTCCATCGATTCTATTCGTAAAAAGCCAAGGCTATGAGCTTCCCCCATATTCTGAGGCTTGGATCGAAGAGCAAAGAAACTTGGAGCACACCATAAGCATCTGGCAAAGGAGTGGCAAAGTGGCAGATCTCCCAATCAGAATTTTTCCCCCCATGTCACTTAAAAAAGACATGGATCCAGTCGAAATAGATTCATCTCTTGATATCTCTACCGTCAAGCTAGATGATGGAGAAGTAGCCATACTTCCTTTTAGCTTCGAGTTGCGACGGGACGCTCGAGCCTTCATCGAATCAATCAAGAAAGCCCGTCGACAGGTGGGCTTTGCACGTCTTATCTACGCGCCAGGAATCATGGATTTAAGCAATCTTGCCCTATTAATCTACATGGGTGTGGACCTTCTCGACTCCTCCCTTTTAGAGTATTATTCAGCCCGTATGGTCCTTTCTCGTCCTGAGGGTACTATCATGGCTCAGGAAGCACCTTGGTCGGAACTTAGGAAAGATGCGCAAAGAGTACGAGAGGCTAATCTGCGAGCTGCGTGGGAAGAGCTCCAGCTGGTTCGCCACATGATCAGGATAGGGCGGCTTCGTGAATTGGTGGAGATAAGAGCCAACGCTACTCCTTGGGGGGTAGCCGCTCTGCGGCTTTTCGATCTCGAAGGCTATGAGCATCAGGAAATTCAAGCTCAGCTCACGGGTCCTAGATTCTATGCCAATTCGAAGCAATCCTTGCAAAGGCCAGATATAATTAGGTGGAGAAGAAGGGTGATGGAGCGGTGGAGACCGGCCCCTCATAAGAAGGTGTTGCTGCTCCTACCTTGCTCGGCGAAGAAGCCCTACTTCACTTCGAAGAGTCATAAGGCTTTCCGAGAGGCCTTGCTTCAAGTGCCTAATCACGAGGTGGTGCAGGAATTGATTGTTACCTCGCCGCTAGGTATCGTGCCAAGGGAGCTAGAGCTATTTTATCCCGCCGCCCAATATGAAATTCCTGTCACGGGGCATTGGGATTTGGATGAGCAGAATATGGTGCAGGAGATGGTCTCTGCTGTCATCTCTAAAGGATTCGAAAAAGTCGTTTGTCATCTGGGCCATGGATACGATTTTCTTAGGAAAAAATTGGACACGATTGAAACATGCCAAGGTAACCCAACTTCTCGCGCATCCCTTGAAAAATTGGTGAATGAGCTCTCAAGCATTTGTCCTCATTATGTTAAACCTGCGAAAGGTGAGGATAGAGTCTCTGCCCTCACCTCCGCTGCCCTATTCCAATTCGGAGAAGGGGGAGAACGTCTCACAGCCGGTTGCTTGATAACTGGCAACTATCCTTATTCCAAAATAATGCATGGTGGGACGCAAATGGGTATCTTGACGCCCGAGCGCGGGATGATATCCCTAACATTAGAAGGTGCAGAGAGGCTCTCTGACCTAGGTGTGAACTGGGTGGAGATGGAGGATTTTGATCTGAAGGGAAATCTTTTCGCTGTGGGCATCAAGAGTGCACATGAAGGGCTACGCATTGGGGATGAGGCCATAGTGTTTAGGAATGGAAGATTGGAAGGCGTGGGCGTAGCTGTAATGAGCGGTATCGAAATGGTGCAAATGAAAAAAGGAGAGGCGGTACGTATTAGGCACAAGAGAAGAACGAAGGATTAGCCAAACTTAAATTTAACAAAAGAAATTTTGGAACAATAAGGTTCTAATGAAACGTTCCGTTGACAATATTCGATTTAAGGCACTTTTATTACAATCGCCCCTAGCCAGATTTTAATTAGGCTTGGCACTTTCACTGACCTCTTAACGATTCGATTTTAAATCGGATTACATTTTCGCATGTGGTGAACGTCATGGGGTCTGAAGCGGCCGATTATGGTTGGGAGGATATCTACCGATTGTATGGTGTTTGCAAGGACATCATTGACGATGCACAGCCATCCCTAGGTGAGAATGGGAGCTGCCCCGCTCCCCTCACCAATATCTATTCTAGTGCATGGTTTTGATGCCCATTCTTTGGTTTTAATTTTCATTACTTCGAATACATAAAAATTTGGATTACTTTTTTATATAATATTATCAACTTATTATTTTGATGCGTTCGCGCACCCTTTTCGTATTTTTGACTATCGCAATAATGATTTTTAGCTCCGTTCTTTTAGCATTTTTAGCTTATTCATATATCGGAAAACTACTCGAACCAGGACTAAAAGTCTACTTCTTTGATGTAGACCAAGGAGATGCGATTCTGATACGCACACCTGACCACAAAGACATCTTGGTAGACTGTGGGCACTTTGATTATGCGGAAGATCTCATCTACTTTTTGAAATCACTAGGAGTGAGGGAAATACATACATTCATAGCGACGCATCCTGACCCCGATCATATCGGCGCCGTTCCTGAACTCTTTGCCGAGTTCAATGTGCTCGTCGTCTACCACTCCGGATTCGTGAAAACGACTCAGACATACTATGATTTCATAGATTCTCTGCAAAAGGAAGGCTGCGCTGTATATGACCGTGATGATTTCGGTCCTGGAGAAATATTGCCTATTAGCTCAAAAGTGAGGTTCAAAGTTCTCTCTGTCGATCCCTTGGCCCAAGATTCGAATGATGCCAGCATAGTTTTGAAGGTCAGTTATGGCAATTTCGATATGATTCTTGAGGGCGATGCTTCTTGGAAAAAAGAGAGTTATATGATTCACCATTATGGGAACGAGTTGGACATAGAGGTGCTCAAGGTATCTCATCATGGCAGTATCAGCGCCTCTTCTTATGAGTGGTTAGAGGCAACTACGCCTGATGTGGCGGTGATATGCGTGGGGCCGAACGATTATGGCCTACCAAATCCAATTATATTGGACCGTTTGCAGCGGAATTGCAACAGTGTACTCATTACTGACGAGGAAGGTTGCATAATGATATCGTCGGACGGTAATAATTATGAGATTTGCTCCATAAACCTTTAGGACGCCAACAACTAGGATGTTTGTTGATAAGTGCAGGTGCCGGGATTCGAACCCGGGTATTTAGCTTGGAAGGCTAAAATCCTGACCGCTAGATTACACCTGCAGGCGGGCCACGTAATCCACGTGGCCTATAAAAATTGTTCCTTTTTGTAATTGAGTAGTATATCGAAAAGATAGAGAGAATAACGTTCTAATCGACCTACAATTGATATTAAGCGCATCAAGATAATATAACACCATGGGAATCTTGACCGTGGCCGTTGTAATATATGTCAGACGCTTCGAGCCTCAAAGTGCTGTTGGTGGACGATGAGCCATCATTATGCGAAGTAGCGAAGGTATTCCTTGAAGACCTTTTCAAATATGAGGTTTCGGTGTGCTCGTCTGCGAATATGGCAAAAGCTCTCCTGCTCAGCCAGCAATTCGATGCTGTAGTCTGTGACTACCAGATGCCAGTTGAGGACGGCATCTCCCTGCTCAAATGGCTTAGGCAATCAGGTCTTGAGGTGCCTTTCATACTATTCACCGGAAAAGGCAGGGAGGAGGTGGCGATACAAGCCTTAAACGAGGGCGCGGATTTCTACCTGCAGAAGGGAGCAGAGCCACGAGTCCAATTCATCGAATTAGGGAACATGATTAAGAAGGCTGCAGAGAGGAGCTGCGCACAAAAAGCTTTGCGGGACAGCGAAAGAAAATATCGTCTTTTAGCGGAAAACGTTAAAGATGTTATTTTTGAGCTGGATATAGACACTCTGCGTTTCACGTACATTTCTCCTAGCATCATGAACTTAAGAGGAATGACTCCTGAGGAAGCTATGCAGGAGAGCGCTGTTGATGCCATAGATCAGGAATCATCCGAGCGCCTCATGGCAGAAATGAGGCGGAGGCTGCAAAACTTCCATGAGCACCCTGAACTGATGCAGCCTTATAGGACCGTCGTAAAGCAAAAAAGAAAGGACGGAAACCTGATTGACGTTGAAGTTACGGCATCCATCGTCTTGGACCAGAATGGTAAGCCATGCAGGGTCATAGGCGTATCAAGAGATATCAGTGATAGGATAAGAGTGGAAAGAGAGCTAAGGGAAAGCAATCGCAGATTGCAGACTCTCATGAGCAATCTTCCTGGAATGGCCTATCGGTGCCGTAACGATCCCTATTGGACTATGGAGTTCGTAAGCGAGGGCTGTCTGCCATTGACTGGCTACACATCCTCGGATCTCATCCACAACAACAAGGTTGCTTATGCCGATCTTATCCTTCCCGAGGACCTCGATATGGTGTGGACAAAAGTTCAGGAAGCCATCCAGCAAAATGTTCCGTTCTTTATTCTTTACCGTATAAGAAGAGCGGATGGAAAGATTCGTTGGGTCCGGGAGCAGGGCAGGGGAATATTGTCGGAGAATGGCGAAGTGGTGGCCCTGGAGGGATTCATTCAGGATATCACAGAGGAAAGAGAAGCATTAAACAAATTGGCCTTGGCGAACAAGAAATTGAATCTTTTAGGCAGCATAACACGCCATGATAGCTATAACATCCTCACCGTCATAAGGGGACAGGCGGAATTGGGCAAGATGCGATCTTCGGAAAAGAGCACTATGGAACTTTTCCGTTCTATAGATCGTCAGGCTGTAAACCTCCAGAAGGTCTTCGATTTTGCCAATATGTATCAGGAACTATATTCACAAGAGCCTGTTTGGCTGAATCTGAGAGAAATTATAGAAAAGGCTACGAGCGAATTGGTGGAGAATGCTAAGATACGAGTATTGAACGAAGTTAGCGGTTACGAGGTTTGCGCTGACACTATGTTAGTTAAGGTAATCTATAATTTGATTGATAATACACTGCGCCATGGGGTAAGAGCTAGTAAGGCCGTTTTTTATTGCGTAATAGAGAATGAAGAGCTGAGGTTGATTTATGAGGATGATGGCCTGGGGATTCCTGAGAGTGATAAGGAACGCATCTTCCAAAGAGGAGTGGGACAAAATTTGGGATTTGGCCTCTTCCTTAGCAGAGAGATTTTGAGCATAACTGATATCGCTATTAAAGAGAACGGAGTTCCGGGCAAGGGGGTTCGATTCATTATAACCGTGCCTGCCGCCCGCTACCGCCGCATCGAGGCTAAAAAGGGATAATGATTATTTGACAGAGTCGCATATATAATGTGGATGTCAGGGATGGGACCAGAGCTCTTGGGGCCTTATAAGAGCAAAGTCAAAACCGCTGAGGAAGCGGTACGAATGATAGCTCCTGGCAGGACTGTTTTCATCGGTACCGCAGCAGGAGAGCCGCAAGCGCTGGTCAAAGAACTAGTTAAGTCGGCTAGTGAGATGGGGGACAACGAGATAATCCAAGCTCTTTCGTTATTCCTATCTCCGCAGCGCGGAGAGATGATGAAACATAACTTCCGATTCAACGCCCTATTCGTAGGTCCGGAGGTGAGGCTGGCTGTCAGGGAGGGTCGGGGAGAATACACCCCTACCCATCTCTCCGAGATGGGCAGCCTTTTTGAGGAAGGCTTAATTCACATTGATTATGCTCTCATCCAAGTGGCCCCTCCAGACTCTGAGGGAAGATGTTCTTTAGGAGTAAGCGTGGACATCACCAAGAGCGCCACTAAGGCCGCAGAACACGTCATCGCTCAAGTGAATCCTAGGATGCCGCGCACCTTTGGGGATTCGTACCTCCATATATCAGAAATTGACGCCCTCGTTTGGCATGAAGAACCTCTTCTGGAGTGGAAGCGCATCCCGGAGGAGTTGGAGCGCATAAACGAAATAGGCAGGCATGTGGCTGCGTTGGTAGAGAATGGGGATACCATCCAAATCGGATACGGTTCCATACCCGACGCGGTTCTGGCCTATCTGAGAGATAAGAAGGACCTGGGCGTCCACAC
Organism: Methanomassiliicoccales archaeon; assembly: GCA_038740345.1. Lineage (NCBI taxonomy): Archaea > Methanobacteriati > Thermoplasmatota > Thermoplasmata > Methanomassiliicoccales > Methanomassiliicoccales archaeon. The sequence goes on along the minus strand of JAVYMA010000001.1, from coordinate 124,555 downwards.
GGAAATGTTCTCTGACGGGCTGATAGAACTGGTTGAAAAAGGGGTGGTGACATGCGCCAAGAAATCGATCCATCCCGGAAAGGTTCTCGCCTCTTTCGCCATGGGAAGCAGCAGATTGTATGAATATGTGAACGGGAACGAATTATTCGAGTTCTATCCCTCTTCCTATATCAACAATCCATGCACTATAAGAGCCAATAAAAGAATGGTAGCGATAAATTCTGCCCTCTCTGTGGATTTGACCGGACAGGTTTGCGCCGATCAGTTGGAGTATGAGTTCTATTCGGGGATAGGAGGTCTTGCGGATTTCATGCGCGGTGCCTCCATGTCCAAAGGCGGTAAAGGGATTATAGCTCTGCCATCGACGGCTCAGAATGGCTCCATATCACGCATCGTTCCGACCTTGCCTGAGGGCAGTGCCGTAACGGTGAACCGTTGCGATGTGCACTATGTCGTCACGGAATATGGAATAGCGGAGTTGAGAGGTAAAAGCATAGAGCAGCGTGCTCTCGAGCTAATCGAGGTCGCCCACCCCAAGTTCCGCGCTGCCCTGCTGGCGCAGGCGAAGCGACGAGGGTATGTGAGGTCAGAGGTATCTCCTGCACCCTTCCTAGGACGTCCTTATCCAGAGCACCTACAACGGACTATATGGCTTCGTGGCCAACCCGTGCGCATAAGAGCTTTAAAGCCTACTGATCAAGAGATGGTGAAGGATTTCTTCTATTCTCTCTCGCAGAAGAGTGTGTATGAGAGGTTCATGTCCTATGAGAAGATGATGCCTAAGGAAATCCGTGAAGTCATCATGAATGTAGACTATGATGCGCGTATGGCCGTAGTAGCCTTGATCCGACGAGAGGAGGGTCCGATGATCATAGGGATAGGAACCTATCATACGGATCCTAAGACAGGCTATGCGGAAGTAGCACTGGCCGTGCGCGACGATTGGCAGAATGTTGGCCTTGGCACCGAGCTGTTCAAGTCGCTTTTAGATTATGCAAAGGAAGTGAAGATAAAGGGTTTCACGGCGGAGATCTTGGCCACCAACATACGCATGCTGAACATCTTCCACCGCTCCGGGCTGAAGATTGAGACTAGGATGGTGGACGACCTCATCATGGTGCGGGCGGAGTTCTAAGGCTAAGCAAATCAGCTCAGCCTTTTCTCAGCTCGATCCTCCCTTCGATGAGACGGTCCACCACAGAGGGATCAGCTAAGGTGCTGGTGTCGCCTATGCTCTCCGTTTCCCCTGTGGCCACCTTTCTCAAGATCCGTCGCATGATCTTCCCGCTTCTCGTCTTGGGCATGCCGTCGGCGAATTGTATGACCTCTGGCGTTGCAATCGGCCCTACCATCTTGCGTACATGCTGAACTAGTTCTTTCTTTAAATCCTCAGTTCCGTGCACCCCTGCCTTTAAGGTTACATAAGCATAGATGGCCTCTCCCTTTATGTCATGTGGTATAGGAACTACTGCTGCTTCTGCCACTTTGGGGTGGGAAACCAGGGCAGATTCCACTTCCGCGGCACCGATACGATGGCCCGAGACTTTGATTACATCATCCACTCGGCCCATGATCCAGAAATATCCATCCTCATCCTTACGTGCCCCATCTCCAGTGAAGTATACTCCAGGCCAGCGCGACCAATAGATCTCCTTGAATCGCTCGTGCTGACCGAACACCGTCCTCATGATGCCTGGCCATGGCCTCTTTATCACCAGGTATCCACCTTCATTTACTGCCGCCTCACTACCGTCATCCTTGTAAATCGCAGGTTCCACGCCAAAGAATGGTTTCGTGGCAGAACCCGGTTTGGTGGTGGTAGCACCGGGAAGGGGGGTGATCAATATGCCTCCAGTCTCCGTCTGCCACCACGTGTCCACGATAGGACATCTTTCCCTGCCGATATGAGTATGGTACCAGATCCAGGCTTCAGGATTGATGGGTTCGCCCACGGTACCTAACAAGCGCAAGGAACTCAGGTCATGCGCTGCAGGCCATTTCTCTCCCTCGCGCATCAATGACCTGATCGCGGTGGGCGCGGTATAGAATATGTTGACCTTGAACTTCTCCACTATATGCCAGAAGCGATCCACCTGTGGATAGGTGGGAACGCCTTCGAACATGAGGCTGGTGGCCCCAGCGCTAAGAGGACCATATAATATGTAAGAATGTCCTGTGATCCACCCTATATCCGCCGTGCACCAGTATGTGTCCTCATCGCGGTAATCAAAGATGTACTTGAAAGTAGTTGTGGCGTAAACCATGTAGCCGCCGGTGGTGTGCAGGACCCCTTTGGGCTTTCCCGTGGAGCCTGAGGTGTAGAGGATGAAAAGCGGGTCCTCAGCGTCCATCCATTCGGGTTCACACTTGTCAGATTGCCTGGCGATGGCCTCATGGTACCAAATGTCCCTGCCTTCTTTCATCTCGATATTGAAGCCAGCTCGTTTAACTACTACAACCTTTTCGATGCTGGTCCCCTTCTCCATGGCCACATCCGCATTCTGTTTCAACTGCACATGCTTGCCGGATCGATAGGCCCCATCCGCCGTAATGAGAACCTTGCAATTCGAATCGTTTATGCGGTCGCGCAGAGACTCGGAGCTGAAGCCGCCGAACACAACGCTATGGATAGCACCGATTCTGGCGCAGGCCAGCATGGAGATTGCCAGCTCGGGTATCATGGGAAGATAGATTGAAACCCTGTCTCCCTTGGAGACGCCCAACTCCTTCAGCAGGTTGGCGCATCGGCATACCTCTCGATGCAGCTGCTGGTAAGTCAGGGTCCTAACGTCTTCTTCTGGCTCTCCCTGCCAAATGATGGCGGCCTTATTCTTGCGCTCGCTCTTGACATGCCGGTCCAGACAATTATAAGAGGCATTGAGCTTGCCCCCCTCGAACCATTTGATGATGACGTTCTCCTCATCCCATGAGAATGTGTTGGTCCAAGGTGAGAACCACTCTATCTCCTGCTTAGCCATCTTCGCCCAGAAGCCCGCAGGGTCGGATATGGATTCGCGGTACATGCGTTCGTACTCTTCCATGCTCTTAACCCTGGCCTTGGCCCGAAACTCAGGACTTGGCTCGAACCTCCTCTCCTCTGCCATCACCGATTCGATCGTCTTCTCACTCATGCAATAACCTCTGACTGGACCTTACGGAAACGCTTCTACATAGGATTTGATGAAGAGTTCTGTAGCGCCCGCGAGGGTCGTAAAGGGTAAAGCCGAGTTTCATATAATCGTTACGGATACTACTCACGTCAAATGACGAAATATTGATTACTTTAAGAATACCTTACGAAAATCGTAAAAATGAAATAAAAGACCGAGGGAGAGCGGAGGTATGAGACTCTTCCTTGCTGATAATTCTCAGACCGCAGGAGGCATTCTTTTTGTCTCTCCTTCCTTAGATGATACTATCTGATGCCACTCCTTCTCTATTTTCTTAAGCTCTTTATAGAATTCCTTCAGCTCGCTGGCGTCCTCGCCGTGCTCCTCCACTTCTTTGGCTAGAGCTTTGATCTCCCGAACCTTGTGCTGCTTCATCCACTCCACGACGTCTGGTTCGAATTCCATGCCCTCTAGGTAAACGTCCTCTGGTCTGGTCCTCATGTGTGCATCCCATCCCTAAGAGATTTGCTAATAGGTTTGAAGCATCCCATCCCTAATGAGTTTTGTCGAATGTCCGACTAACGTCAGACAAAAAATCATATTATGTCATACATTATAAATAGTTTTCTTCCTTCTCTTCTCATTTTAAAAGTCAAACTTTCCCATCCTTTGCCCCTCAAGATCATAGACTCGTGTGAAAGAATCATATTAAAAAGTGTCCACTCTCTCTAATTTTTTTAAGAAAAACGATGGAATATGAGGGTACTAATTTCTTAATTTATATTTCAGGCAGAAAGATATTTTAGTAGAAGATGGCATTGATGCCTGAATAGTGGGGTGTGCTCTAGTGGGCATCTTGGATTCACTTACTGATAAAGAAATAAAAGCGATTAAAAAAGCCCAAAAGCTCATGGAAGGGCCTGAGGCAGTTCTCAATTACGACTCGTTGGCACGAGCCGAAGAGGCATTGGCAGAAGCCAGCGTAAATCCTAACGTCATCCATCGCCAGGAATTCTCCGACTCATATGCAAAACTGTCTGAGCTATATGCACGGATGGGAAGAATGGAAGAAGCGGGAAGAGCAGCAGATAGGGCGATCATGTTCATGCCGGAGAATGTCAACGCCGTAATTGCCAAGTCCAGAGCGAATGCCGCGGCTGGACAGATTGAGGATGCGATCATCGCCTTAGAATGGTCGATAGCGCATAACCCCAACAATAAGTCCCTCTGGTTGGAAAAGGCCTGGATTCTTGACCGTGCAGGCAGAGGACCTGAAGCTTTGGAGTGTTTTAAGAAGGTGCAGGAACTGGATCCATTGGATGCCAGCATCTACGAGGTCTTGGCCATCAAAACGGGCCAGAGAGCGGCTTGGATGAGAAGAAAAGGAGAGGAACTCCTGGCCAAAGAGAGATACGAGGAAGCCCTGCGCGCCTTCGATGAATCGCTATCCGCCGAACCGGCCAACGTTCAAAGCCTGCTGGGAAAAGGAAGGGCATTGATGCTGGCGAAGCGTTATGACGAAGCATCTAACACATTCGGTCAAGTCCTTCAGATAGACCCCCGTAATTTCCTAGCCAACCTTAACCGGGCCAGGATAATGCGGGAGAAGAAGGATTTCCAAGGTTCGATACAGCATTATAAGGAAGCACTCCGCTCCAATCCCGCCGACAAGCATACTTGGATGGAGGTAGCCTCTCTTCTCGAATACTTGAACCGTCTGGAGGAAGCCCTTAAGGCCTACGATCGCTCGCTCGAGCTCGACCCTGATTACCTTGAAGGGCTGGAAGGGAAGTGCAGTGTGCTACGCGCTTTGGGGCGTCACCATGAGGTCGTATCCACCGCCGCGCGCATCCTTTCGATTAAGAAGGAGGACATTCTCATCGAGAGCATCATGATAGGGGCCCTGATGAAACTAGAGAGGTATGAGGATGCACTCGCAGCCATAGATGAGTCCTTGGCCAAACATCCCAACGATCGAGATCTTCTGGAAAGGAAGAGAACAGTGCTTAAAGAGCTGGGCAGGCATGATGATGTCATCGCCGTAGCGAGCCATACCGCTACCCACCATGCAGAGGATGCCAGCATCCTTTATGATTTAGGCATGGCGCATTTCTTAAAAGGCGAGTATGAAAAGGCCATCAAACCGCTGGAGAAATCCCTCAAGATGCAGCCAGAGAGGGAGAGCGCGGCAATCGCGGTGAAAGAAGCGTATAAACATCTGGGAGAAGATAAGGAGGTATTACGAAGCTGCGAGCGGATCCTGGCGTTGAATCCTAACAATAAAGAGGCCTGGGAGGACAAGGCCATAGCCTTGGATAGATTGGGGCGCAAGGAGGAGGCCATCGAGGCCTACAATTCTCTGCTGCAGAGATGGCCGGACGACGAGGAGATATTGGCAGATTTGAGCATCGCTTATTATACGACAGAGAAGTTCGAACTAGCATTGGAGCGTTCAAAGGAGGGCGTGCAAAAGTTCCCCCAGAATGTGATATTCTGGCGCGTGATGGGGGATAGCCTGTTCTCCTTGTCTCGTGCGGAAGAGGCCGTGGAGGCTTTCTCCAAGGCCTGCGAGCTATCCCCTCAAGACAAGCATCTACTTTACTCCAAGGGCCTGGCCTTGGAGGGAGTGCATAGGTTCGAGGAGGCGCTGAGCTGCTACGAGCAAGCGCTTCAGCTGGATCCTGCGGATAAGAACCTTCTGATCTCGAAAGGAGTGGCGCTGGAAAGCCTCGAGCGCTATGAAGAGGCGCTGAGCTGCTACGAGCAGGTGTTGAAGATGGACCAGGACAATCATTTCCTTTTGGTTAGAAAGGGCCATACTCTCGCCAAGCTGGGTAGATTCGAGGAGGCGGTGAACGCCTTTGACGAAGCTCTCAAGCTCAGCCCTAAGGATGTAGGGGTGCTGGAGGCCAAGAAGGATGGCCTCAAGCAGCTGGGCAGATATGAGGACATAATCAAGGTGGCGGAGCGTATAGTAAAGCTAGACCCAAGGAATGCCAAAGCTTGGGTGGATCGAGGCATATCTGAGCAGAAGATGAATAGGCTGGATGAGGCGCTGAGGTCCTTCGACCGAGCCTTGGAGCTGGAGCCGGACAACTTGAACATTTTGGAGCTCAAGAAAGCGGTGGTGATGAGTAAGGGAGATCTTGAACAAGTGGTCCAAGTGAGCGAGGAAGTTCTGCGTTTGGATCCGAAGAACATAGCGGCCTTGGTGGATAAAGCACTGGCCTTGGACAAGTTGGGCAGGAGCGAAGAAGCGGTGCGGGCTTATGAAGCTGCGTTGGCCCTTGACGAAACGAACAAATTGCTGTGGAATAAGAAAGGGGTGGCCTTGGTTTCTCTAGGGCGCTACCCTGAGGCGGTGCAAGCCTTCGAGACTGCGTTCAATATGGATCCCAGCGACGCTCGAACCCTCGATAATATGGGACGAGCACAGCTGCTTCAGCATGATTATGCGGCCGCGCTGCAGACCTTCGAGCGCTGCACATCCATGTCGCCGGAGACTGCACAATACCATTCTGACAGGGGGAGGGCCCTGGCATCCCTGGAGCGATATGATGAGGCGGTGAGCGCTTTTGACAAGGCCCTGTCCCTAGATTCCAAGGATGGGCAGATCTGGAAATATAAGGGTTTGGCACTGCTCAAATTAGGGCAGTACGCCCAGAGCGTGCAGTGCTTTGACCGCGCCATAGGCGTGGGCGTGGAGGATGCTGCGGTTTATGGCTCGAAGGGTCGTGCGTTGGAGGAGATGAACCGGCCTCAGGATGCGGTGGAATCTTATGAGAAAGCGGTGGCCCTCGAGCCCAAGGACGCTGGACTGTGGGCCCGGCTGTGTGGGGTGCAGGTCAAGCTCGGGGATTTCGAGAAAGCATCGCACTCTGTGGAGCAGTCCCTGAAGCTGGACCCTAATAACCAAAGAGCCTGGATAGCTAAGGCCAATATAATGGAGAAGCTAGGAAGGGAGGATGAGGCCATAAAGGCGTACGACTCGGCCATTGGATTGGATGGCACTGATGCCTTGGCCTGGAATGGAAAGGGTATGGTTCTTTTGCGTCTTGGTTCTCATGAGCAAGCACGGCGGTGCTTCCAGAAGGCCCTTGAGCTCGATCCTAGCCTTGAGTTGGCGAGAGAGGGGCTACGCATAGTTGAGGAGCAGAGTCGAAAAGAGACCATCACCAAATATGCAGAAAAGGTGCTGGAAGTAGAGTTCCATAAGGGAATGGAGATAGATAAGGAAGAGGCATTCCGCGAGTGCGGCATCCCCTATGCGGACTTAGATGACGTATTCGCTTTTTTGGAGCAGAGAGATACGGTGGACATAGGCTCCCTATCGAAAGAGGAAATGGCGGAATTCGAGGAGGCTTCGCGAACCGTGCTGTTGGAGGCATATAGCAACCCCTTCGTCTCCCAGCACGGCCTGAACTTGGCAGATGTGAAAGCCTATCTGCCAGGCGTAGACGTCATAGGTGCAAAGAAAGTTCTGGCATATATCGAGGCCGTAAACTCCATGGAGTTCACCGCGGAGAAACCTGATGCGGAGACAGAGAGGTTGTTGCGTCAGGTCATGTCTCTACCAGAGGATCAGAGGTCAGTCATCGGGATCATGCATAACATGCGTGTAGGCATTTACACGGCACGCCACCTCATGGCCTATTCGGACACCTTCCGTGGCAGACGTGGATATCGGGCACCTAAGGTGAAACTCAGGGAGATGCATCAGGCAAGCACGGAGGAGGTGGAAGTGCCGGCTCAAGATCTAGTGGAAAGGGCGACGCAGCAGGCTGAGCAGGAGATGGCACAGGAGACGCGCACGCGGCGCAAGTCCCCATACGAGGAGCCAGATATCTACTCCAGGGCCTACAAAGAGGAGAAGCGAGCAGCGGAGCGCAAAGCCCAACAGCCTGAGCTGAAAGGGAGAAGGTGCCTGTTCCATGGAGGCATAGCGGTCATGAAATGCCCCTCCTGTTCCTCCGTGCTTTGCAAGGATTGTACCATATCCGGAGCGTGTCCAAGGTGCAAGGCCGACCTCGGCACCGCACCTGCGAAGAAGCAGAAGGAACAGAGGACCCCGATGCTTGAGAGGGAAGCAGGCGAGGAAGGAGTAGAGGTGGAAAACTCGAAGGAGGAGCAAGAGGAACAGGCACCGGAGCCTGAGCCGCAGCCACGGGATTGGAGCAGGCTCTGAAGCTCTCAACTTTACTCATTTTGCAGCTGACGACTCTTTCTCCATCTCATACACCGCCCTGTCCGCCTCCAGCATATCCGATTTCATGACTTCGCGCAGAAGGGAGGTGGCATAGCAACCTTTGCCTAAGGAAAAGGATAAGAGGAGAGAGTCGCCCTGCGCCTCATAAAGCAGATCGTTGAAGCGCGCCACGATCTCCCTGCGGGAGCCAGTAGAGCTGCACTCTGGTATTAATGGTATCACGAAGTCCTCTCGTTTGACGCCCTCCCTCTCGATCATCATGCTTTCGATCTCCCCGGGCAATCCTTCCGCCAAAACGCTTTCCGAGCCGAAAAGAACAGCGCTTACTACCGCCCTGCCACTCTTTACTTGCGCCCACACCAAGTCTAGATTACCACGCGTCACTGGCACAGACTTGTCATGATCCGGAAGCCCGTCCTTATCTATCGGCAGTACCACATCACCTTCGAGAGGCTCATGCAGAGGAAGCCCTCGACGGATGCGCTCGCTGAGTATGCGATTGAATATGTAGGATTGGTATGCATGAACGAACATCATCTGCAAGTTTCTAGGAAGGGCACGAATGGCACCGGCGTAGTCCCCCGGTCGATGAGCTAAATGCTCCACCACCATCCGCTCGAATACCAGGTGACGAGGCATTTTTGATAGGGCTCCTTTCCAGTCTCTTGTTTCTTGCAGATAAAGTCGAGCCTCTTTGGCCTCCTCCCCTTCTTGGGGCACGGGGTTAGCGGCATAGGTCAGGCAGGCCTGCTCGAACTCACCTCTTACAATATGTCGACCAACTATGTGCGTTATAGGGCGCAGGGAGCCGAAGCGTTGCACGCCGAAGAAGTTAGGGAAACCCCCAAGCTCCTCAAGGAGAGAGAAGGTGGAGCGCGCTCGAGCCTTGAGCTCTTTCCCCTCGACCGTACAACCAGATATCCGAATCCTGAATGCATTGCCGATGAGATCGCCGATGGTGATGTTCCTTCTCGAGCGGTATGCATTCTCCACGCTCACCTGGTGCAATCGTAGCTCACGCACCTTCTCTAAAGGGGCCTCGAAGCACATCAGTTGAGAAGTAACTGCCCTCTTGTCCTTGGTACCAGCGAAGGAGATGCGGTGGCGAGATATGCCCAGCTGGTGTGCCAGAGCTCGCACCAAACGGTTGGTCTCCCAATTCGTCGAGGTCACTTTAGCGATGGTGAATCGCCCCTCAGGATCCTCAGGAGGAGGTCGGGAAATCTCCTCCACCACAAAGTCCTCTACTTTACGCTTCAGCACTCCTCCGGTTCCTGGGGTGTCTGTATAAAAGACTTCAAGCCCGATGCAGGCCTCAGCCGTGGAACACTCCAGGTATCCCATGGGAATGAATTTCACTTCAATTCCTTGGCCAACTTCTCCTTGGCCTCCTTGAAGTTGTTGGAGAGGGCTTTAGCAGCCCTTTTGAGGGCAGTCTGGGGCTTTCCACTGCTGACCTTCACGTAAAGGGTGGGAAAGCCCAGCTCAGGATGAGCGGCAGTGTATTTGACCTCGGTAACCAGCTCATCTTCTAAGAGCTCCTTGACCAAAGGTGAGATCAAGGTCATATCTGCATCCTTGATCTGGATCTTGATGGAGTCCTTTTCCTTATCGAGAAGCTGAATCTCCATGCTCCCCGCTTATAAGGGGCGCGTTAATAAAGCTTTTCATAAAACAGCATTCTCGCAGGATAATCACTGGCCTTAAGATAGGAATGTGTGCTAAATCTCGTAACGAGGGCCGCCTCAAAACAATTCTGAGCCAGCCCTATGTTTTAAACATGAAAGGCAGGACGAGGGAAGTCAAAATAGCAGCCATCGTCATTTCCTTCATATGACATCATTAACCTGCGCTACCGTGCGTGTTGAATGCATTCTCTGAGCGCCATCTCAATACATTGCATCTTCTCGAGGGATGATAAAGAGGCTGATTCGATCTCATGCTCACTTTAGCATAGGTGGTCCGATGCGAATTCATATCCCAGTCCGCGCTCCCCCATCCGGTTTTAGTTATCCCATCAGACCATGGAGAAGGTGAGGTGGTTCGACCTCAGCCCTCGATGGTCTTCAATTGTTTATGGTACATTTCCTCCAGCTCTTGGCTGGTCGTCGCTTCTCTTGGCCCCTTGTCGGTGCGCACCCTTCCGCTGAATCGAGGGAATCTTATGGCTAGACCAGATCCATCACGCACCTTGGACATGGCGGCGGTATGGATGGGGCTCACGGTGATCTCCGCGCCAAGGACCTCTAATACCACCGCCGGCTCGAACCAATGGTCCGCTTCCATGCGGGAGCGCACTCGCGGATGGCGTTGGCCCAGCTTATAGGGCTCTAACAGGGCAGGGAGAGATGCAAGCGTGGCGTCGTCGAAACCTGAGCCCAGCTTGCATACCGTCTCGAACACATCCTCAAGCTCATTGTAAGTGGCCATGAGCAGGGCACCGTACAATCCCGCTCTCTTGCCCCTCCCAGCGAAGGCTCCCACCACCACCAGGTCCACGGTGTCCGTCATCTCCGAGCGATACTCCTTCTTGTATTTTATCCAAAGGAAACCCCGCGCCCCTGCACGATACACCGAATCTGGCCCTATTGACTTCGCCATGAGCCCTTCGCATCCGTCCTTCAAAGCCTCCTGGAAGAACTCATCGACCTCCTTCTCGTGGGACAATATCCTCATCTCGGAGAAGGCCACTCGCTCGTCCTTGGTGAAGGCGGACTCCAGTGCCCTCCGCCTCTCCAAGAATGGCCTGGAGGACAAATCCTCGCCATCTAGATACACGCAGTCGAAGAGGAAGACCTTGACGGGATACTCTTCCACCGCATCCTCAAGTCCATGTTTGCGTCCCCTTCTATGGGATACCTCCTGGAAAGGGAGGAGCTCTCCCGTGTTCACGTCCACTGGAACGCATTCGCCCTCCACAATGGCAGTAGAGCCCCGAAAGGAGGCTCGCAGAGATACGCTCACATCGGGGAATTGCGACGTCAGATCTTCCAGCCGGCGCGAATACAATTTTATGCCCTCTTGGGTTATGTGAGCTTGAACTCTCACCCCATCATATTTGTACTCGAAAGCGGCCTTCCCCCCCAATCTCTCCAATATCTCTCGGGGCGAGCGCATTCTCTCTGCCAGCATTGAACGTAAAGGGCTTCCTACCGTCACTTTTATGCCCCTAACAGCCTCGATCCCTTGAGAGCACAGCACTTTGGCCACTTTACCCAGGTCCGAGGTGATGTTAAAGGCTCGCTCCACCTCATCTCGCTCTTCTTTGGAGGCAAAAGCCAGGGCAAGAGCGTCTACCAACGTCATGGAGGCCACGCCCAAACGCATCTTTCCCGTGACGATGCGGGAGATGAACTTCGCTTCTTCCATAGTAGCATCGCTTAGGAGCTTGGATAGCAGCTTCATCTTCAACTCTTGGGAACCAGCCCCCTCCGCTTCGGTTATAGACACAAGGTTCGCGTAAACCCTCTCCAAAGTCAGAGGCTCGGAGAACAAGGTCATCTGCTTGCGGCTCTGGAATACCTGCTGCGCTACCTTGCCGGGATCCCCCTCCTTGAGCCAGATAGTCTTTATTGTTTCCTCTTTCATCCCCGTGGCCATGACCATAGTCTTCATGAGCAGACGGTCCGCCAGGCCCAATTTGTTAGGGTAGAAATCAGGATACAGTTGGCCTTGGGTAAGATAAACCACTTTGTCGATGGAGGCGCAATCAACTTGGCGCAAGAAATTTGCCAGGAGTTCAGTCATCTCCAGCCGCGAGGATCTGGACTCCACCTCCTCATAAACCCTGGCCAATTCCCTGAAAAGCATACCAACGCTTAGATGATACGAGCAAATAAAATTAGCCGTCAGGCAAAATCCAATATCTCACGCTGCCCCTTTCTGGTCTTCCGGCCTTCCAGTGCCTCCGGCTGCTTCTTATCCTGTTTCATCTCCTCTTTTCTATCCTCCTCGGGCTTGGGTTCCAACTCCCTCTGAAGCCGGGATAGGCCTTTTCTCATGGCCCGCTCCTTGTTCATGCTGGCATAGAAATAAGCCTCGTCCCTGGTACGCTTGGTCACTAGCACCACTATCCTCCCCGCTCGTTTACGACCTGTCCTCCCGCGCCTTTGGATGGAGCGTATCTCGGATGGGACTGGCTCATAGAAGATGACCAGGTCGGTATTGGCCACATCCAACCCCTCTTCCCCCACGCTTGTAGCCACAAGGACGTTAAAGTGTCCTTCGCGGAAGCGCTCGAGCACATCGACCTGCTCTCTCTGCCTCAGCCCTCTGTCTCCGCATCGGTCGGCTTGTCCCACCAGCTTTGCTACCCTCGCCCCTTCTACCTCCGCGAGCTTGGAGGCCACCAAATCACAGGTGGTGCGGAAATGCGTGAAGACGATGATTCGTGCATCTGGCCTCTCCCCTATTTGTCTTGCCACTATAGTCATCAAACGACCTAGCTTGGGATGCTCCACCTTGGTGGCTTTCGCCAGATTCCAAGCTTTTTGGTATTCGGGTGCATTTATGATCTCCCTGGCGGCGCGTGTCCCCTCTTCCGACTCCGCCTCCTCTTTGAGGCGCTCGAGGTAATCAAGGAGGGCGCTGGTGCCCTGTGTCTCTGCCATTTCCAGGGCATGATCCACCTTCACCGCCATGGCCTGCAGGCTCATGGCCCTGAACAGATTCCTATGTCTCTCTCCAGCCTTATATCGAGCCTGAAGGGCATTCCCCAGCTCCAGGAGATGCTTGCGATTGATGGGGCGTCCTGGCTCTATGGCCTTCAATCGCATCAGCTCCTCCACATATTTTGCCAAGAGAGAGCGCAGGATAAGGACCAAGCGTTTAAGCTCAATGGGCAGCTCCATCTCTATAGCGTCCATTTGTATCTCATGGATGTACTTGGCCACGTCAGGGTCGGACTCGCTCCTCTGCTCAATGCGTTCGATGCCTAGGTTGGCGCATACCTCCTCGATCCGAGCCCTCTTGCTGCCTGGCGAAGCAGTCATGCCCAGGATTAGCTCCCCTCCCTGTTCACGATACTCCCTGGCCACCTGCACATAGGCGTAGTTGCCCACTGCCCTGTGGGCCTCATCGAAAATCAGGAGTTTGAACTTAGAGAAATTGACGCGTTCACAATGGAGATCATTGGCAACCACTTGCGGGGTGGAGACTATGACATCGTTCTCAATCCATATGGCCTCTCTTTCTTCAGGGGGGAACTCCCCTGTCATAACCCCAACCTTTTTTCCCATAAGGAATTGTTGAAGGAAGGCGGCATGCTGCTCGACCAACGGTTTGGTGGGCGCTAGGAATAGGACTTTGGCCCCCTTGCGCAGAACTTCAGCCATGACCCGCAGGGCTATGACCGTCTTGCCCATCCCGGTAGGCAATACGATCAATGTTGACGCTTTGGAGGCGATATCAGAGAGTGCCCTTTGGTAATCGCGCTCCTCCAATGCCTGGGGTTTGATCAGTGGATGCTCCACGAACACGATGAGCAATTAAGGACAATAATAGAAAAGGGTTTGCCCAGGATGGGCGAATCTCAATGACAGCCGCCGCCACAGCTGCTACAGCCGGTAGCGTTGGGATTATTCACAATGAGACCAGAACCATAGGGGGTTTCGATGAAGTCCACAGTGCAGCTGTCTAGCAGCTCCTTAGTCTCCTGATCGTAATATATGGAGAAGCCATCGGCCTTCTCTTCGATATCTCCCTCTTTCTTGCCTTGCTGGAAGGACATCCCGAACTGTGGTCCAGAGCACCCCATTCCGGATAGATAGATCCTAATGCCGTAGCCCTGCTTGTTATTCTTCTGGATGAGTTCGTTGATGTACTTCCCCGCCTCAGGCGTTATGGTGACCATGTAACTTTGCACCTCGCACCTCATCAACCATGAGGGATATTTAAAACATTGCCACTATATCATCGTCAATAATCTTCACTTTGGCTTCGCCAGTGCTTCTGTAGCACCCAAAGCATTAATTTCGCACTCGTCCGTTGTTCTGTCGTGTCGTCAGGGCTGCTCTACGTACCTTTGGAACGGGGAGATATCCCCTATCTGCTCAGGATGACGAGGGAGAATATGGCCCCTATCATTCGCTCAGCTTGGGGGGTAGATTGGAATGATGAGGCTCTGCTCGAACTGCTGCTGGATAAGAGTCTCATCACCGAGGTTTTAAAAGCGGGGGAAGAGATTTTGGGTTATTATTGCTTGGATCAGCGGGGAGATTTTCTTTTCGTGGTTTCCATACAGGTGTCGAAAAGAGCGCAGCGTAAGGGCCTAGGTCGAGACATGATGCAACGCATCGAAAGCCTGGCGGTCAGGGCTGGCCTGGAGGGAATCGAGCTATGCGTACAGATAACCAATGAGAGAGCCATCGGATTCTATGAGCACCTTGGATATCGGACGGTAGCCAGGGTGCGCAACAATCTAGTCATGAGGAAGCTGTTGCGAGGAGGAAATTGAAATGGCCAGACATGTGGTGGAGATGGCCAAGAGCGTGATCGAGGTCGAGGATGGCAAAGTTAAGGTGATCGAAAGACCTAGGATTCGCAGGTGCCCCCTCAGGCGCAGCCTTTATGGCTGCGAGAGCGAGGATGAGTGGACCGTGCGGAGAGTTCTATCCTCTCATATCGAGGATCTGGGAATGTACACTTCCAAGCGGGTGCTGAGGCTGCGCGAGGACCCTGTTAGCTTCGGCGCCTCCGAGATGCTGAGCGATGCCCTCCAAGAAGGTCTGCTTGACGCTGCAGTGGTGGTCTGTGAAGGCGTAGGCAGCGTGATAATCGATCGGCCAGAGGTCCTTCAGGCCGTGGGCGCTCACATGACTGGTATAATCTACACAGAGGAGATTCGCGACACTCGCCGGCGCTTGGAAAGGATGGGGGCCACGACCCTGGGAGAATGCCGCATCGATCAGGTGGCGGGCTTCGCTTTGGCGGTGGAGAAAGGATATCGAAAGGTAGCGGTGACCGTCACAGGTTTGAAACCCGAAGAGGCCTTGAAATTGAGAAGAATGGGGCGCTACCTGGGCCAAAGGGCCACGATTCTCGCGGTGCATACCACGGGCATAAGCGAAAGGACGGCGAGGAGTCTCTCCCGCCATTGCGACCTGGTGTGGGCGTGCGCTTCCTTGCATGTACGCAGGATAATCGGCCCCAGGGCGCTGATGCAAGTGGGCACAGGCATCCCTGTTTTTGCCCTTACCCAGGAAGGTAAGAGGATTGCTCTCAATCGCGCCTTCAAAATCAAGGAACCGATCATAATACAAAGGTGCGGACTTCCTTGTCTGGACGAGGCTAAGCAGCCGGAGCCATTGCTCTAAAAACATAGTCCACAACATTCTCCCTCCTGGCGTATGGAAAGCATTATCAGCATCTCTCCTGATAAGCCCAATTTATACCATGGAGAATGTGGCAGAGGTCACCAAGCCTGCCGGCTCAGGAACGAGCGGCGTCGAGGTCACCCTAAGGAGAGACCTGGGCATGCTCGAGGTGCTGATGATCGGCATAGGCCCTAACATCGGCTCCACCATCTTCGTGTTGGTGGGCATAGCCATCGGGATTGCCGGGCCAGCCATAATGCTGGCCTTGACCCTGAATCTTATTGTCACCCTCTTCACCGCCATGTCCTATGCTGAGCTGGCCAGTGCCATGCCTGAGACGGGAGGAGGCTATCTCTGGATAAAAGAGGCTCTCTTCCCTCCCTTCGGTTTCTTGGGAGGATGGATGTCCTGGGTAGGGCATTGCATCGCGTGCGCCGTGTACGCGGTAGGGTTTGGCTTCGGGGTGGCAGGCATCTTCTCCAACCTCGGGGTGGATTTCTTTGGGTTTTCCAGCGATATCATATCAAAGATCTTCGCTGCTCTTATTTCCCTGTTCTTCATCTACTTGAATTGGAGAGGGGTGAAAGGAGCGGGGCGATCTCAAATCCTGATATCCATGGTCCTCCTTGGCATAATAATCACTTTTCTCCTTTTCGCCACCCTATATCTTATGAAGGGCGATATTGCATCCGATGCCTTCGAGCCTTTCTTCATAGAGCCGGCGCTCATGACGGTGGCCACATCCATGGGTTTTACCTTCATGATCTTCGAGGGCTATGAGATCGTGGCCCAGACGGGGGAGGAGGTCAAGAATCCTCACCGCACCGTCCCGCGGGCCATGTTTCTCTGCATCCTCATCTCTGGCTCTCTCTTTCTGATCATGACCATGGCCACACTCATGATACTGGGATTCGAGCGAATATTGGAATTGGATCTCATGAACCGAGGCCAGGACGTCCTGGTGGTGGCTGCCGATGCGGTGGTTCCGGTGGTGGGAGGGCTGCTCATCTCCATCGGCATCATAATCGGTTCCATAGCCGCTGTCAACTCAGTGGTCTTCTCCACCTCTAGAGTGTCTTTCGCCATGGGACGGGATGGCAACCTCCCCTCCCTTTTCGGAAAGTTGAATCCTGTTAGGCAAACTCCTTCCTTCGCTCTCTTCATAAGCGGGGCGATAATCATCCTAGCCTGTGTCAGCCTTCCTATCAATCAAGTGGCGGCCGTGGCGGATATTTTCATCCTTATCCTCTTCATATTGGTCAATGTCGCGGCGATTCAGATGCGTCGTAGAAGGCCTGACCTGAAGCGCAGCTTCATCATGCCCCTGTTCCCCCTCTTCCCTCTAGCTGGCATCAGTGCGAAATTCTTCCTGGCCGTGACGCTGTTTGATTATGAGCCTTATGCCTGGTGGCTGGCGATCGCCATCATACTGATTGGCCTCCTCATGCACTATTTCGCCAAGGGAAAAGAGGAGATCGAGCGCGTTCCTTTGCCTGCGCGTGCTCCTATGTCAGAGGAGGAGCGCAGCAAATACCGCGTACTCATCCCTCTTGACGAGCCGAATCAGGCAATCATAGACATAGGTCAGATATTGGCCCAAAGGCATGAGGGAGAGATTCTTCTGACCTCAATCGTAGAAGTGCCCACCGCTGTCCCTCTGAATGCTATCGACCCTAAGCGCATAGAAGAGAAGAAGAGGATGCTAGAGAAGATAAAGCGACAAGTAGAGGCGCATGGAATACCCACTCGGGCGTTGGTCTCGGTCTCGCATGACGTGGCTACGGCTATAATTGATACCGCGAAGGAAGAAGCGGCCAACATGATCCTCATGGGATGGAAGGGCTATACACGGACCAAGAAGAGGGTTTTAGGTCGCAAGATAGATGAGATCGTCAGGAGGGCTGTATGCGATGTGATAGTCCTGAGGGCAGAGGACCGTCTCGCCCCGAAGAACATATTGATCTTATCTGGTGGGCTGTGGCACGTTTCCGCCGCCACTCAAGTGGCTGCGGATATCGCAGTGGCCAATGCCTCACGTGTCACAATCCTAAACGCCATGATCCACGACAAGTACCTCTCCAAAGCGCGCGACTATGCCAAAAGGCTGACCGCCATCGTGGAGGCGGCGGGAGTGCCCGTGATCATCAAGGAGATACATCCTGAGACCATAGTGGGAGGAGTGGTGGCCGAGTCCTTGGACTATGATCTGCTGGTCATGGGAACTTCCGCGGTGAGGCCTTGGGAGCATTTCGATTTCGGACCAATACAAGATAAGATAATCAAGAATGCCAAGTGCCCTGTCCTCATATACAAACGGGTGGTGACTACCACTCCTGAGGAGAAGAGGCAGAAGGAGAGAGAAGAGGCGGAGGAGCTGGAAGAAGAGAGGTTGGAAAGAACCCTGGAACGGACTAGCGGGCTGAAATAGCCATAAACCTATCCAGGAAGAGACCTGTCACCTGCACTGGTATCCGGGCGCCAGCGCTTGTGGGGTGGCCACCTCCTTCCAGGCCGTGTTCTAAGGTGAAGTCTTCCACGAAACGGCCCAAATTAACACCTCCTGGTTGTAGGCCACGCATGCTCACTGAGGAATGCTGTCGGCGCTCATTGATCATCACCGCATATGCGCATCCTTTCTCCTTAGCCACCTCTACCAGAGCGCGAGTGCCGAATCCGTATAGGGAGCGGTTCTTATCACGTGAGTGCAAGATGGCCGCGCTGCCTCGGATGCGCATATTGCTCTTTACCCTGGCCAGCGCCTTCGGCCAGCGCTGTTCATTCAACACTTGAAGATATCGTCGGCGCACGCAACTTACCTCCGAGGGCCAGCTCCCACGAGAAAGGTGCAAGGCAGCTTGCATGCGGTAGCTATCGTCATCTATGTCCAAACGCCAGGAGAAGTCGAGCGTGCGAGCTTCCTCTTCTATCTTGCTCAATCCATAAAGAGCGCTCATCTCTCGTAGCAGGGGGGTGTCGCAGAACTCTACCATATCCGCTATGGCCACCAACCCTTTGTAGCGGGACCCGATGTGGAAATAGTGATACATTATAGAGGCCGCGCTCATACCCTCGCGCAATATCATCATCTTCCTTACAGGCGAGTCGTGTTGCTGATGGTGGTCGAAGGCCACCACCTCAGAACGTTCATTGGCCTCACAGATGCGCGCCTCCAGCTCAGGTACCAGAGCTAGGTCGCTGAGGTATATGGCGGAGGAGGAGTGATCTCTGGCCACAACTCTTGCACCTGCCGCAGGAGAGGTCACGAAGGTAACCTTGGCGGAGGGAAAAACGCTAAGGAAAAGGGCAGCGGAGACTATACCGTCGACGTTGCCCCGAGTTATCAGGTGCTTGTCCCGGTCATCCCTGGAGAAGCTATCCATCCCTTCCAGTTGGTATATGCACTCGCTACATATATCAACACTTTGTATGTAAAATACTATTTGGACAGGAGAGTGAGGTAAGAATATATGATGTTCCTGGGACTGGATTTGGCATGGCGCTCAGATCCTTATCCCCTCTCTACAGGGGCATGCTTGATTGACTCCGGCGGTGAGGTGGTGTTGTTAGGACTGGTCACCACGAATGAAGAAATCCTGTCCTTGCTTGACAAGGATAATCAGATGTGGGTGGGGATAGACGCACCGCTTTGCGTTCCTAACCTCACAGGAATGCGCAGATGCGAGCGAATTATGATGAGAATGGGCCTTCCCTGCCTCCCTTCTAACCAGCGCTTCATGGAGCGTCATTTCGGTGGTAGGAGAGGAGAAGACCTCGCCAGAGCATTGCGTGGCCGGGGGTTCGTGCCCGCTTCGCCAGAGGTGAGGGGTGAAAAGGTTTACTTCGAGGTCTATCCTAGCGGTGCCCTCCGCATCCTGTGCGGGAAGATCCCATCTTATAAAAGAGGAAGGCTATGCGACCGGCGCAAAGCCTTGGAACAGGTGATCGAGGCCATGGATTCCTGGCATTCCCCTCCTGACCTCTGCCTTTCGTTGCGTCAAGAAATCGAGAATATGAAGTTGCATAGAATCAAAGGATTATGCGATATCCTAGATGCAGCCCTAGCCGCAGCCTGCCTGTATTGTCATTACATAAAGAATGGAAAGAACACTCAATTGCTAGGCGATGTAGAGCATGGATATGTGCTCTTGCCGACCGAGAGGAATATGCATGATGGATGAGAGGGAGATGCAGTACGCCTTTCAGCGTGTGGGGGCTCGATTTGGCTTCCATCATGTCCAGGCCAGCTATTATCCTTTCAAAGAATTCAAGACCACTTGGAAGCGCATTGGCACCACTGTCAGCTTCAAGGTGACGGATTACATACAAGGCGCGGCTGAAGAGGTGATAAATGATTTCGCCTTCTGTCTTTTCGAGCGTATGCAAAGGAGAAGGAGGGAGCTGTACACCGCTAGGGTATCTGAGTATTTATGCTCTGATGCCTTCTTGCGTTCGAATCGAGAGAAATATTTGAAACGCAGCCGCAATCTCACTCTGGACGCAAAGGGCAAGGAATATGATCTGAGTTCCCTTCTCACTTCATTGCAGGATCGGGGATTAGTGGGCGATTGCCACGGTGCTTTCCTTACCTGGACGGAAAAGCCTAATCGCTTCCGCCTGGGCTACTGTAGCTTGATTATGAGAGTGGTGGCCATTTCCTCTGCCTTGGACTCAAGTCAGGTGCCAGGGTACGTCGCCGAGTATGTCCTTTATCATGAGATGCTTCATCTGCTAACGCGCTCCGATCCCCTTCGCTCTTATCATGATGCGGAATTCAGACGCCTGGAGCGGAAATATCCTCGCTGGAGAGAAGCGGAAAATTGGCTTAGGCTCTTATCCAGCAGCCATTTGGCTGGAGAAGGATCTGCTTGAGCTACGAGGCGATAGTCATAAACAATCGAGAAGTGATAGCATGCACATGGAACCTGAGGGCAAGCGGCAGTTCGTGCGGGATCTCAAGGTGGGAGAAGATGTTGACTCTCTCTTCTCTGTCAAATTCAAGAAGCCTCCTAAACCCTACTCCAAAGGTTCGGTATTCGAGGTAAGGCTGGCCGATCGCACCGGCGAGATGACGGCCAAGTATTGGGGGTCGAAGGATGAGGAGGCAGTGAAAAGTGTGTACAATTCCTTCGATTCCAACGATGTGGTGAGAGTCAGGGGTTCGGTATCTTCTTATAAAGAAACGGTGGAGATAAGCATCAGCCCTGATAAAGGAGGGACAGTGGAGAAGGTCCCCAAGGGAGACTATCGCCTCACTGATTTCGTCGCCAGCTCCTCCAGGGATGTGGATCAGATGATGACATCATTAAACTCCGCGGTGCGCAGGGTGCAGAATCGTCATTTGCAGCTGCTCCTGGCATCCTTTTTCGGCGACGAGTCCTTTGTGCAAAGGTTTAAGAGTGCGCCCGCCTCCATGTGGATGCATTGCAATTGGATGGGGGGCCTGGTGGAGCATACCCTCAACGTGCTGGAGATATGCGAGTTCCTGGCTAAGCGCTATCCCAAGCTGGATAGAGACCTGCTCATTGCCGGTGCTCTGCTGCACGACATCGGTAAGGTGGAGGAATACGAGGTAACGACGAACATCGATGTGTCTGAGGACGGAATGCTGAGGGGACATGTGACCATAGGAGCCGAGATGGTGTCCCGAGCCTGCGACAGGATAGAGGGAATGCCCAAGAATCTAAAGCTCAAGGTGGTGCATATGGTCCTGGCCAGCCATGCCGAGCCAGAATATGGCTCGCCCAAGAGACCTCAATTCCCCGAGGCTCTGGCAGTTCATATTGCGGACGAGGCGGACGCCAAGCTGGAACAGTATATATCTGCCAAAGAGAATGCTCAGACTGAGGACCCTTGGATCTATGACCGTAGATTAGGCCACATATACCTTCACTAATCGGGAATCTCGGTGAAGCGATAGGAGCAATTGGGCAGGCCCTTGAGGTTGTCAGGGTGCCAAGGGAAGGCGCGGCAGTGCTCACTGCGTCGTGCATGAATGGTACAAGTCCACTGTCCGTCGATCAGAGCAAGGAATTGACACTGCCCATTCTCCGGCAGTCCGTTGGCACGGTACCATTCCCTGGCATCCTCATCCACAGGAAAGCGCGGCTTGCAGCAGTCGCCGCATCTATTACACTCTCCACTCCTAATATAGCGTGGCATTCAACGGCCTTAACCATCTGCCAAGGATAAATAGATGAGGTGTCCCCCGAACCCTAACAGATCGGTTCATGGACGGGCATAGCCCTAATCTCCCCGCACTGACCCAGGCCGGGGGGGTTTTGTTGTGCTCCGGGGTTGTCCTCCAGTCATGACGCGACGTCCCGTCGCCGTTCCTGCAGGGACCCATTGTACGGTGCACTGTTCGCCCCCAGCCTATTCTAGGGATCACACGTCACCCTCGCGTTCGTTGGAGGCAGAGGTTACTAGGGCGATTGTGTATTTAAGGCTCTCGATAACCCACCAGCATCTCTTCTACCCAAGAGCAACAAGCCTCCTGACTCCTCAGCATGATGGTATCAAAAGCCGATAACCATGTCCTCACTCTTATAATCGATTCGGGAAGTTCCTTTTGAGACGGTAAAGGGCAGAGGAGAAAAAAGTGAGAGCTAACACGCTTAAAATATCAGCATTCATCTTCACTGCAGTCCTAATCTGCACCCTTTGCATAGATACACACGATGCACAGGCAGCAGATCCCTTACCATCTCAGTTGCCATCTGCTCCTCGGAGCCTAACCGCCTCACCCGGTAATGGTAAGGTAACCCTGACCTGGAGCCCTCCGTTATACTATAACGGCTCTGCTATCAGCGAATATTGGATTTACCGGGGGACCGAGCCTGGAGGAGGCACTCTCTGGACTACGCTGGGGAATGTGACCACCTATACTGATATAGGCCTCACCAATGGCCAGACATATTACTATAGCGTCTGTGCCCGAAACGCATTCGGAATCGGCCCACGTTCTAGTGAGGTTAGCGCTACCCCCCGCACCACCCCCTCGGTTCCTTTGGAGGTCAGCGGCATCCCCGGGAATCTATTCATCAACCTGACCTGGAAGCCTCCCGCCTTCGATGGTGGCGCTCCCATCCTCGGCTATCGCATCTATCGAGGCACATCGCCAGGCAGTGAGACCTTCTTGGCAGATGCGGGGAACTTCACTTTCTACATCTGTTCACGGCTGCAGATCGGTAGAACCTACTATTTCAGGGTCTCAGCCTACAATGTTGTAGGAGAGGGGCTAAAGAGCAATGAGGTGGCCGCCGCTCCGGATGTGGTCCCGGGAGCCCCCATCGCTCTGGTGGCGAAAGAGGGTGTACGCCAAATCACCCTGACCTGGAGCCCCCCAGAGCCCAATGGAGGATCCCCTATCCTCGGCTACCGCATCCTTCGTGGCTTGGCTCCAGGAGAGGAGAAACTTCTAACCAACGTCAGTGTGACCACCAAGTACGAGGATGTTGGCTTAACTAACAACGTCACGTACTATTATAAAGTGGTGGCGTACAACGCCGTTGGCGATGGGGCAGAGAGCAATGAGATCTTTGCTACCTGTTGGGATGTGCCAACTCCCGTGGTCCTAAGCATCCTGGAAGGGAATCGCCGCATCACCTTATACTGGAACACCTACGACAACGGCGGCACTGAGGTCCTGCGATACTGGGTCTACCGCGGTACCAAGGCGGGCCAGACCCAACTACTGATCACCCTGGATAATGTGCTTTCCTACACTGACACCGGCCTTACCAATGGTCAGACCTATTACTATCGCATCGCGGCAGAGAATGCCGTGGGTATCGGTCTCTCCAACGAGGTATGTGGCACGCCACGCACCGTACCATCCGCGCCCGTGGGGCTCACAGCCACCCCCGGTGAACGCTTCATAAAGCTCAATTGGACCAAACCTCAGTCAGACGGTGGCTCCCCGGTCCTGGGATACAAGATTTACCGAGGCTTGGCTCCAGGCTCTGAGACCTTCTTGGCAGACGCGGGTAACGTCAATAGCTTCATCGCCGCTGGCCTGATCAATGGTAAGACCTACTACTTCAAGGTCTCGGCCTATAACGAGGCAGGTGAGGGGCCTTTGAGCGCAGCGGTCTCTGAAATCTCGGGTTTGGTACCAAGCGCCCCCTTAGACCTGAACGCTCGGGCCGGTGATCAGTTCGTATATCTTTCTTGGAGTGCGCCCACCATCTCGGGAAGCGGGCCAGTACTTTCCTATCTCATCTTCCGCGGCCTGGAGCCAGGGAAGGAAGCTCCCGAGCCTATAGCTGAAGTCACCACCACGACGTACAATAACACTGGGCTGACAAACGGCCAAATGTATTATTATAAGATTAAAGCCAAAAACGCCATAGGAGAAGGACCTTTTTCTAGCGAGGTAAGCGCTAAACCAAGCACCCCTGGGAGCGCGCCCTCCGTGCCACTGAATGTACAGGCGGTGGGAGGATACAAGCACATTCTCATAACTTGGAATCCTCCCCTCTCTGATGGCAACAAACCTATCCTGGGCTACAAAATCTATCGTGGTCTATTCTCCGGAAACGAGGTCTATCTCGCCACCGTATCCACCAATTATTATAACAACACAGCTCTGGAGAACGACACCACGTACTACTACCGTGTGGCAGCATACAACGAAGTCGGCACGGGGCCGCAATCGGAGGAGGTCTATGCCACCACCCAACCTAATCCCCAGCCGCCTCAGCCCACGCCTGCCTCTTTCGACATCATGGCATTTCTAAGCAATTCCGTATTCCTCGCTGTGGTGCTAATCATAGCCCTAGCGGTGATAATATGGTACATCAGGGAGAAGCGCAAGGCCAAGCTGCAGGCGAAGAAGAACGCGGAAAGGCTGAAAAAGTCAGCCAAAGCCGCGGCTCTTAAAAAGGGTCCAGGCGTGAAGTAGATATGCTCGGGGGCGCAATGATGCCTCATGATCCTGGTGGGCTGTAGTGGCTGGTCATATGAGGATTGGTTGGGAAGATTCTATCCATGGGAGCTGGCCAACAAGAGAGGAGAGTGGCTCCGCTTCTATGCTGAGCATTTCCACACCGTAGAGATAAACTCCACTTTCTACCGTCCTCCCCCGCCACCAATGGTCCGTCTCTGGATCAAGAAAGCAGAGGGATTAGAGGGCTTCGAATATTCGCTGAAGATGCCTAGGCTGGTGACGCACGAGTCAATGGTTCAGCTTGATAGCCAGACATCGGCAACTCAGGCAGTCTCATTCGAGCGCATGTGCGTGAAGGAGTTATCGGCCGCGGCACGAATGGGAGCCTGCCTGCTGCAGCTCTCCCCTTATTTCAAGAAAGATTCCCGCTCCATGGCGGTACTAGATGCTACTCTGGAGGCCTTGGATACCCAGGCCTACCACTATGCCGTCGAGTTCAGGCACCGGAGCTGGCTGGGAGAGGAGGGCAAAGAGATCGACCCTGAGGCTCTGGATCTGTTGAAGAGGAATAAGGCAGCCACGGTGATGGTCGACGGGCCAGGATTTCCCGTGATTAAAGCCACCACAGCAGAACATGCCTACATCCGATTCCATGGCCGCAACTATGACATTTGGTTCAGGGAAGAGGGAGAGGAGGATCACCGCCTGAACCGCTATGATTATCTCTACACCAAGGAGCAGCTGTGGCCCTGGGTACCGCGCATCCAGGAAGCGGCTAGGGACCATGAGAAGGTGCGCATCTATTTCAACAACCATGGGCGCTCCAAGGCCGTGAGGAACGCCTTCGATCTCATGGACATGCTGGGCATCCCGCACAAGGCCAGGGAGATAAGGTTGCAGGACCAGTACACTCTGGGTAACTTTTAGCATTTGGTAGGCGATTTTTCTAGTTTTCGCTATTATACACACTGCCCCTGAGCCACGGTTCGAAGACCGAACAGGAGGCTACTTAGAGTGCTCGTATTCAAAGAAAACAGAGCGCGATGGGAAAAAAAAATCTGGTGCTCGTTCCACCCCCTACACGTCCAGGCGACCAAATCGTATTAATATTCTAAGGACGAATCGCTGCGCGTCATGGTAAGGGAGCTGTTCGAGCCGGATTCCATCGCTATCATTGGCGCTTCCAGGGAGGAGAAGAAAGTCGGTCATATCGTGCTGAGGAACCTCATTTCATCAGGCTTCGCCGGAGCCCTTTATCCCATCAACCCCCAGGCCAAGGAGATACTGGGCATAAAGTGCTATCCTAGCGTGCTGGAGGTCCCCGGGAGGATAGACCTGGGGCTGGTATGCGTCCCTAACATCCTCGTGCCGGATGTCATGGAGCAAATGGGCAATAAGGGGGTAAAAGCGGCAATCGTGATCTCCGCTGGCTTCAAGGAGACGGGAAAGGAGGGTGCGGAGCTAGAGAGGCGGACAGACTCAATAGCCAAGGCGTATGGCATAAGGGTGCTGGGCCCCAATTGCCTCGGGCTAATCAACACTCAGAGGCGTATGAATGCCACTTTCACCAATAACTATCCCCGAGAGGGTAGCATAGGAATATCCTCTCAGTCCGGGGCCATATGCTCCGTGCTCCTGGATTGGGCCTCGAGAACGAAAGCGGGCTTCTCCAAATTCGTCAGCCTGGGGAATAAGATGGATATCGAAGAGGCGGATGTGTTGCGATATCTTCGCGATGATCCCAAGACCAAGGTCATCGGGATGTATATCGAAGGAATAACCAGAGGAGCCGATTTTATGCAGCAGGCAGAGGCCACTTCCAAGGTGAAGCCGGTGATAGCCTTGAAGGCAGGGAGGACAAGCAGCGGGGCCAAGGCCGCCTCCTCTCACACGGGCGCCATCTCTTCTGGGGATAAGGTTTACCAGGCGGCGCTGGAGCAGTCTGGTGTGATCAGGGCGCATGATATCGAAGAGCTCTTCGATCTGCTCATGATCTTCAGCAGCGCCCGCATGCCCCGGACCGAGGGAGGCGTGGCCATCGTCACCAACGCAGGAGGGTTGGGAGTGATGGCCGCAGATGCCTGCGGGGATCATGACTTGGCCCTAGCCACATTTTCCCATGAGACGGTAGAACGCCTGCGCTCCTACCTCCCCGCTGAAGCCAATGTATACAATCCCGTAGATGTGATAGGGGATGCCACTGCGGACCGTTATGACTTCGCCATACGCACGGTCATGCAAGACCCGGCAGTGTCCTCCGTGCTAGTACTGTTAGCGCCTACCGATCTGGTGGACATTCCGAGCGTGGCGCGCATTGTGGCCTCGCATGGGAAAAGCAGCGCTATGCCCGTGGTGGCGTGCTTCGCTGGCGGCAATGATGTGCATGAGGGCTTGGAGATACTCAGGCAGGCGGGTATACCTGATTTCGAATCACCGGACCGAGCGGTTCGGGCCCTGAGCGCCATGGTGGAGTATCAGAAAGCGCGTTCTCGCAACGTGTCCGAGACATTCCCCACCTTCGAGGGCGACAAGGAGAGGGTCAGGGCATTGCTGGCTAAGGTCAAGTCCCAGGGAAGGGTGGGGCTGAGCGAGAGCGAAGGCAAGGAAATCCTCCGGGCATATGGCATCTCTGTACCCGATGAGGGGATGGCCAGGACCGAAGAGGAGGCGGTGGAGCTGGCGAGAAGGATAGGATACCCCATCGTCCTGAAAGTGGAATCTCCCGACATCGCGCACAAGACTGATGTGGGAGGAGTGGTGGTGGGGCTGCGCCGCGAGGAAGAGGTCCGCCATGAATTCAACCTACTCCTATCCAGGGTAAGGGCTATGGCCCCCCGGGCCAGGGTGGAGGGCGTCTTAGTGCAACGCATGATATCGGGCAGGGAGGTCATAGTGGGGATGGTTCGCGACGACCAGTT
This sequence comes from Methanomassiliicoccales archaeon, assembly GCA_038740345.1. Lineage (NCBI taxonomy): Archaea > Methanobacteriati > Thermoplasmatota > Thermoplasmata > Methanomassiliicoccales > Methanomassiliicoccales archaeon. The sequence continues at coordinate 97,121 of JAVYMA010000001.1, read as the reverse complement.
CGGACCAGTGGTCACTTTCGGTCTGGGGGGCATTTTCGTAGAGGTCCTCAAGGACGTGGCGCAGAGGATCGTACCCCTCTCGAACGCGGACGTGACAGATCTGATCCGCTCCATCAGGGCCTATCCTATCTTAACAGGCGTCAGAGGTAGGAAGCCTGCGGATCTGGAAGCCTTGCGGCAAGTGATACTCAAGGTGGCGCAGGTGGCGCAGGACTTCCCCGAAATCACAGAATTAGAGATAAACCCCCTCATCGTCGGCGACGTGGGGGAGGGGGCTGGTGCGGTGGACGCGCTGGTCACTATAAGGAGGGAGAGCGCATGAGCACTTTATTTCTAGGGTCGGTCACGGAAAGGTCAGGCAAGAGCATGGTATCTTTGGGCTTGGCCTTGAACCATTCGAGAAAGGTGGGGTATTTCAAGCCCTTTAGGGAGACCCTGCGCAATGACCGCGAAAGGCTGGTAGATCAGGACGCATATCTCATGAAGCGAGCGCTGCGCCTCGATGTGGAGGAGGAGAAGCTCTCCCCCTTCACTTACGACATCCATAGGCCGTTGGACATAGAGCGGATAGTGCGCGCTTACCAAGAGGTCAAGGGCTCCTGCGAGGATATGCTAGTGGAGGGAACCAGGGATGTGCTCACTGGTTTCCTCCATAACGTCTCGGGCCTGACTATTGCTGAGGCCATAGGGGCCGAGGTGGTGTTGATATCCTCCAAGCAGACTGGTTCCTTCGACAAGCTGGCTATGCTAGTGCAGCTGATGCGTTCCTACAAGGTCAGGTTCAAAGGAGCCATCCTTAACTTCGGATGCGGTGATGAGGAGAGAAAGCTGTTGGAACGAAGGGGCATCAGAGTCTTAGGCAGCATACCGGAAGCGCCAGAGCTTAGGCATTTCAGGGTAAGGGAGGTGGTGGAGGCTCTGCGCGCGGAGGTGGTGGTGGAAGAGGGCCTAGACAATCGGGTGGAGGAGGTGATGATAGGAGCTATGAGCCCTGAGACGGCGATCAGGTTCATGCGCAGAGCCAGTCACAAGGCGCTCATCACCTGCGGAGACCGCTCGGACCTTCATATGGCGGCCCTAAGCACCGATACCTCCTGCCTCATCCTGACCGGAGGATTGTATCCTGAGAAGCAGGTGGTGGCCAAGGCCTATGAGCGCAGAGTGCCAATCCTGCTTACCTCGTTGGACACCATGAGTGCGGCCGAGGCGGTGGATCATCTCATCGCCCGCATAGACCCTGAGGACCAGGTCAAGATCGATAGGATCCGCGGCTTGGTGAAAGAGAACGTCGATATCCAGGCCATCTGGAGCTGAAGGTCCTTCAAATAACCACGCTGGCGGAGCTGCTTCCATCCTCGTTCTCCCTGACCACGATGGCCGCTCCCACCATGTCCTTGACATCGTCTATATGAGTGATGAGAAGGATCTGCGAGAACTGCCTGGACAACTGAGAGAAAGCTTCCATTATGTTGCGCTTGCGCATCTGGTCCTGAGAACCGAATATCTCGTCCAATATCAGCAGGTTGAGCGCGCTGCCTGCCCTCTCGGCGATGACCTTGGAGATGGCCAACCTAAGGCAGAGGTTAGCCAGATCTACTTCCCCTCCGGAGAAGCGCATCAGGGGATATTCCTCTCCTCTGTCCAGTATGCTGATTTCGTAATCGCTGTCCAGCTTCATGCCTACGTATCGTCCATCGGTTAGCTCTGAGAGCAGGCGCGAGGACAGCTCAGACAGCGTGGGCACCACCCGCGCCATCATACTCTCCCTGAAGGCCCGCATGGCCTGTCCCAAGGCGGTCTGCTCCATCACCTGCACCGTCAGCTCAGCCAGTTTCGCCTCCTTCTCCAGGAGCTCCGAGAGCCTGTTCTCCTTCATGCCTGACTCTGCCCTAAGACGGGAAAGCTCATTCTGCACCCTAGAAATTTCCTTGTCCAATTCCTGTTTCTGCCGCAACAGCTCGTCCAATGCTCGCTGGGCCTCCTGCCGTTCCCCTTCCTTGTATCCTAGCTGAGTGATCTCTTCCTCCAGGCGCTCGATGAGGGAGGTACATCTAGCTATCCTCCTCGTCTGCTCCTCCTGCTCCTTCTGCCAGCGCTCCAAAGACTGAACCTCTGCCAACAGCTCTTTTCTCCTCTCCCACTTGGGCTTGAGGTCTGCGAGCCTCTGCTTAAGCCTAAGATATTCTTTTTCATCGTATCTCAACGAGTATAGAGGAGAGAGCTCCTGTTCCAGTCGCATCTTATCCCTTTCCATGGTCAGGAGTTGCTCCAGTAGCGTTTTCTTATTCGTCACTGCCTTAACTTGCTGCTCGTACTGTCCTTGTAGGTGCTTTCGGCGCTTGTTGAGAGCTTCTAATCTCTTGTCCTTCTGGGCCAACTCTTCCCTTTCCCGCTCCGCTTCGGAGTTCAAGCGAGAACGTTCCCGCTCCATGTCCTCCATCTCCTTCCTCAATTTCTCCGTGAGGAAGGAGTGCTGGTCGCAAAGCTTGCGCTCGCAGGTAGGGCATACACCTTCTGGCCCTAACCTCTCGATCTCCTTTAAGCGCAATCTAGCCTTATCGATCTCTTTGGTCAGGCGCTCCGCTTCTGCCATCCTCACCTTGAGACTTTCACGCGTGCTTCCTTGTTCCGCTTTCAACTGTTCTATGCTCGCCTCCACAGCGGCCAATTGGTCATTAAGCTCCTGACGGAGTTTTTCGGCATTTTCGAAGGAGCGCAATGATTCTCTGAGTCGGGAAATATTCTGTACTAGCGAGGAATGCTGCCTTTCCAACTCATTCTTCCTGGCGTTCTCCTTGGCCAAGCTGTCCAGCTCTTCCTTTCTTGATTGGGATTTCTCATATTCTTCTGCCTCGGCCTGCAGCGCTGCCGCTTGCCTGGCCTTGCTTTTCAACTCTTCTATCATCTCCACCGCTCGGGTGAGCGCCGCCTCCGCTGCCTCCTTATCCTTGCGGTGCATGAGAAGGGAGGTCTGAAGGCTTCGGTACCTCTCTTCTTTCTTAGTGAGCAAATCCCTTCTGGATGTCGCTTGCGCCATCGCTGCGGACATGCCCTGCTCTTGAATGGCAAGATTGCGAAGGACCTCTTCTGCGCGCTCTATCTCCAGACGCATCGAGTCAAGCTCTTGCCGCAGCCTTTTGGAATAGTATCTACCCTCCTCGTCCTGAAGGTCTTTTTGCAAATCGGAAAAGCGGTCCTGCAGGCGGTTGCGATCGCGGTCTATCTCCTCCACTGTCCTAGTAAGGGACTCTATGCCAAGCATTCGCCGCACCACCTTCCCCCTCTCCGCAGGCTTGAGGGCAGAGAGAGCGTTCAGCTCCTTTTGCCTGGCAAAGACGGAGATAAAGAAGGATTTGTAATCCATGCCTAAAATGCGTCGGACCTCCTCGGTGACGCCCTTATCGCCCCGTGCCAACTGTTTGCCGTTGACGGTGAGTTGTGCCTCCACGCTCAGGCTTTTACCCTTCATGGCGCGATACACTTTGTATTGATCGCCAGATATCTCAAAGTCTAGGGTGACCGAGCACTCATCATTCATGCTAGCAAGTGCCGATCTCACGCCTGCTTTCCCCTGACGAACGATATCCCCCTCGTTGCCGTAGAGCGCCCAGGCCACGGCTTCCATGAGCGTGCTCTTCCCCGACCCATTAGGGCCCAATATGCCTACCACGCCCTCAGGGATGTCCAGTGAGGCGTAGCGGAATCTCCGGTAATTGCGCAGCTCCAAATGCCTCAATCTGATTCTTCCACCCCCTTGGCCAAGTACTCCAATCCCTTGGCGCGAACCTTGGATTTGTCTACCTTCTCCAGGGGATAGCTCTCCAGGAAAGCTATCCATTCCCGGTCCAGTGAGGCGAAGCCAGTATAGGCCGCGACGGCCCCCGCTTCCCTGGGCAGGAGTTCTGCCTTGATCTCGAAATGCGCTGCTCTCGCCGCCAATTGTCTCAGCCAATGGAAGTCGAGACTGGAATAGCATTCCTGGCTGAGATTGGTCATCCTCAGCCTCACTATTTTCCCCTCCAGTTCATGGGCTTCCAAGACCCTCATCAGCTCCTTCCTCAGCTGTGCCAAATCCATGTGCTTGGCGTCTATGGGCTCAAGGTCTACCATGGGTCGGGTGGGCATTTTCCTGAACCTCACCTTGAGAGGGGAGAGTTCCACCTCCAACAGGCCCTTATCGGAGCCTGCCTCAGCGAAGGACAATCTCTCGCCTGAGCCGGCGTAGTAGGCGTTCCTGGTCACCTGAGAGAAGTCATGATAATGGCCAAGGGCGATGTAGTCGAACTCAGGCTTTAGATAGGAGGCGGGGAGGATCTGCTCATTAAATTCATTCATGCGGAATACGTTGAGCGAGGATATGCCCACATGCATCATGGCCACATTATATTTTCCCTGAAGGGGAGACATCCTTGCCGCCTCCTTTTGCAGATGCTCCCCCTCAGCATGGGGCAGCGCGTGCACCGCCAGGTCTCCCAAGTCCACTATCTCATAACTCTCTTTGTATACCGGATGCACATGCTCCAGATGCTCGAAGATCTTGAATACTGACCCCGTCTCCCGCAGTTTTGGGGAAGAGTGATTTCCGGATATGATCACGGTATCGATGCCTGCCTCATTTAATCTGAGGAACTGCTCCAGGGCGAAAGATATTGCGCGATTAGTCGGACGGACGGAGTCGAACACATCACCCGAGTGCAGCACCACGCGAGGCCTGATTTCCAGGCAACGGTCGATCTGACGTCTGAAGGCCTCATAGAAATCGACCTCTCGGAGATTAAGGCCAGTCGCTTCATCCACCTTGGAGAAGGCAGAGTAGCCGATATGCGAATCGGAGATGTGCACCAATTTCATGTCTTATCTCCATTATACCCACCACAACCTATGTCTGTTTAAAAGGGATTGCTGAGACAGTAGCGAAACTGCCCTAACCTTTCTCTCTACGTTCCTCTATGAAGTTTTTTTCCAAAGCCATCGACCACTTCTCATAGCCCCTTCTAAGCGTATCCCATATGAGGTAACCTAGTATCAGGCCCAATATGATGAATACGAGGCTAAAAGCCCGAGCGTATTCATCCACAAAGAACTCTATTGGCGCCAGGCTGAAGATGAGGATGATTAGAACAGTGATGTAGGTGAGCCTCCGAAGGAGGCGGAATGCTAAGGTTTGGCTCACGGCCTTGAAAGTTTTGCTATCGGTGAGCGCAGAGGCCATTAGTGCCACCACCTTGCGGAGGCGCGAGATCAAGTCTACGATGACAGGCAGTGACAGAGCCACGCTGAGCACTAAGGCTACAGCGGTCACGCTGACTCCAAGGCCTTGGGCCCATTGCCTCAAATCCTGGATGGCCAGGAACATGATCAGGCCCAGGAACTGAATGAGCAGTAGAAGGGTGACGTCAATCATTAGCAGGAAGAGCTGACGTCCTATCTCTTTACGGCGCTGGACTGAGGAGCTAAGACGCTGGCGTAGCTCCATGCGCACCCCTTCTATGGTCTGGAGGGAGCGAAGGGCTCGGGGAGGGGTGTGACGCACGATCCAAGCGAACTCCCGAGTGGCCCTTTGTACACTTAGCGGCAGCAGTATCATGGTGAGGATGGCTGCCCCGATGATGGAGGAATACAACTCAGGGGGTAGGATTCCAGCGCGCATGCCGGAGTTGGCGATAACGAAGGAGATCTCCCCCATGGCCACCATGCTAGCGCCAGCCAAAAAGGAGGTGCGCGCTGGCAGATTGGCGGTGTAACATCCGACTGCCACGAAGGCGGTCTTGCCTAGATAAAAGACCGCCGCTATGAGCAGCGCTAACGGCAGGCCCTGCAGGACCAGCCTTGGGTCGACGAGCATCCCCACCGATACGAAGAAGACGGCCATGAACATCTCTTTGATGGGCTCGATCTTGCGCACCACATCCTCGCTGTGCTGGGAATGAGAGATGAGCACGCCCATGACGAAGGCGCCGATAGTGAGAGAGAGCCCCAGTCCCACGGCGGTGAGGGCGAATCCGAAGGCTAGCCCCAGAGATACCAAGAGCAGGGTCTCGGAGGAATGCCTGAGTGCTACGCGGTCTATCAAATTAGGTACGACCGCGAGCCCTAATATCAAGCTGAATATGAGGAATGCCGCTATAGAGATCGCTATCAGGAGGATGCTGCCTAAATTGACGACCTGGCCAGTGAGCAAGGGCGAGGTGAGGGCGAGGAGGATGACACCTATCAGATCCTCCACGATGAGCACCCCGATCACCGGCTCCGTCCACTCCTCCTTCAATTTTCCCGTGTCGTGCAGCACCTTGATTATGACCGCCGTGGAAGAGATGGCCATGATGGCGGCCAGGAAGACGCTCCCCACATCCCCTAGACCTATGATCTGGCCTAACCAGTAACCAGTGAGCATCATCAATGCCACTTCCACGCTTCCAGCGACGATGGCGAAGCCACCTATCTTGTGCAGTCTCCTAAGGTTGAATTCCAGACCTATGGAGAACATGAGCAGGGCGATTCCCATGTTGCTCAGGAAGTCGATGATATCCACATCGAAATATACCAAAGAGCCTAGGATGCCTGGCCCCAAAAGCATCCCCGCCACCACATATCCGATGACAGAGGGGAAGCGTAACTTGGCGAAAATGACTGAGCAGGCGCCGGCGATGATGGCGATGAGAGCTATCTCCAAAATATATTGCGTGGCGGTGTCCATGTACCTCCTAGAAAAACCCCGCATCCACTTTCGTCAGGTTCGGCTTTCTCGCCTTCTCCTCCAAGGCCTTGGCATTCTCCCTTTCCAATAGTTCCTCGAACAGATGCACCTTGATGGGTACGGCGAAAGGCGTGAAGGGCGAGGCCAACAGAGCCTCTCCCGGCATGAGCATTTGTATTTCGTTGTCCAATACCGACAGGTCGTGCTTGGCGCTGTTGCGCAGGATATCGCGGTCCCGCTTGTCCGAAAGGCCCAAAACAAAGAGCGTGTTGAACTGGGAGAGGATCTCCTCGTTAATCAGCTTAGGCTGTTGGGATACTGCGCATATCCCTACCTTGAACTTACGCCCTTCCCGTGCGATCTGCGCGAAGACGGTACCTTTGGATTGAGAGAGCACGCGCTGCGCCTCCTCCAAAGCTATCAGGAGGGGAGGGATGGAATCGAACTTCTGCTTGTCCGCGTAAAGAGATTTGTTCCTCTCGAACACCGCGCGTGCCAGAACCGTCGATACCAGAAGCTCCTCGGCCTCGAACATGTTACTGGTGTCAATGAGCACCACTTTCCCTGAGTGAAGAGCGCATATCACCCTGGAGGTGATAGAATATTGGGGATCGGTGGTGATGAGATCGAAACGGAAGATGTTCTCCAGGCGCCGCTTTATTACATTTATGGAACCCTCATGAAATCGTCCTCCTAGCTCCAGCCCGATGGTTTCAGGATCCTTGCGGTGGAGATCGATGAGATAGGAAGGACCATAGCGCCATTGCGCCGCCTGTAAGCACTCTAACTGTGCTTGAGTGAACTCGTATAGATTGGCCAGGTCATCTATCTCAATCTCTGTGGCAGAGATTTTGAGGGGGTTGTGAGGCCCATCCAGGCGCCGGGAGGAGAACACCTCCAATCCCTCCTGCTGAACATAATCCCTCAATCCCTTCTTGCCCGCTATGCCCCCATCATAGTACTCGCCGTGAGGATCGAGGATCAGGAATCCATAGCGACGCAGGCGCATGCAGCTGAGGGCGATGTCCTTCATGAGATTGCTCTTGCCCATGCCAGTGGTGGCGAAGATGCCGATATGATGGGGCATGGACCATCCCCAGAATCCCACGGGCATGCGCAACACCTGGTCGCCCGAGCGTAGCCTGCCTACCTCCACATCCCCCAGATATGAGCGGAGGAATTCGTAGTCTGAGTCAGCCGTCCTTCGCACCAAAGAGAAATGCGAAGGGATGGACTTGGCCTTCTTGAACGCCCCTGCGCGGATGCATCCCAGAGGAGTGCACACCCCCACCTTGTAAAGCGGCACCACGAGTTCGTCGGCAACTCCCACCTCAGACTCTCTCCGGATCAGCTTCCCGGCCATTCTCTCTAGGCTATCGAAGGGCTCAAGGTCAGCGCCGTGCTGCACATCCGTGACTCTAACGAGGTAGCGATCCTCGGAACCATCCTCTATCATGAACATCTCCCCCACCTGGATGGCCGCATCTGGGAGCGAGCGGAAGCGAATGTCCATGACGCGCTCGCCGAAAACTATGCCTATCCTTTCTCCCTCATTCCCTGTTTCGTTCATGTCTAGTCGCGGGTTAATCAGCGGTGAGATAATAAACGATTCCTACTGGCCCAGCGTTTTCGATAAAAAGGAAGCACCAGCGGACCGAAAGGCTATTACAATCTCCTTCCTATAATCCATGCATGGCTCAGGAGGTGTCGCGGCTAGGTCATGGAGAGGCCAGAACCCGGCCGCGCATTAAGCTAGTGGGCGTCGGGGGCGCCGGCTGCAACATTATCGCCGACTCGGGAATGGAGGCGGTGGCGGTGCTTAGGGACGAGGAGGCGCACGAGATCCCCCTGGCCAAAAGATGCGTGTTGACCAGCGAGCACGTCAGATTGTTCAAGACCACCTCCCCCCAGATGTTCCACGCCATTGGAGGGACCCTCAAGAGCGGGATATTCAGTTGCATAGGCGAGGCGGACATCATGTTTATCTTTACAGGTCTGGGGGGAGAGACAGGGAGCAGCGTCACTCCAGCCCTGGCCAATATATGTCGCAAGCATTGCAAGCTGGTGATAGTATCGGCTGCGCTGCCCTTTTCTGTGGAGGGAGGGGAACGCAAGCACACTGCGGCCTTGGCCATGACTAAGGTTATGGAGCATTCCGACATGGTCATCACCTATCACAACGATTCCTTGCTCAAAATAGCCCCCAATCTCCCCCTACGAAAAGCCTTCGGGGCCATGGACATCATCATGCTAGCTCCTGTTCTAGAGCTGGCCAATGCCCTCACGGTGGAGGATATCCAGCAGCTTCGTTCCGATTTCGGCAGCTGTAAGCACGTTCGCGCTGGCGTAGGCATATCATCTGGCCTGGATAGAATACTTCGGGCGGTGGAAGAAGCTTTTAGCTCACCATGGTTCGACTTCGATGTGCGCAGC
>JAVYMA010000001.1:0-87981 GCA_038740345.1 Methanomassiliicoccales archaeon | reverse complement strand
AGTCATCGCCAGCGCCAGGGACATGGACGAAGTGCAACTGCAGAAGGTGGTTAGGGACGTGGCCCTGCGCCTTCCGAACACCCGCATTCGCTACACCGCTCGTGTTGATCCTACTTTGGGAGAAAAATTGAAAGTGGTGCTATTGCTGGGAATCGGCCCGAGCCGTCCTTAAGGTCCGTCCTTAAGGTATATCAATTATCTCCGAAGGAGCGCCTGCAAGCCTTACCAAGGCTTCCGCCTCCATGAAGTGCAGCTTGCCAGGTAGGACGAGGGTGTGCAATGGCGGCCCTAGATCCATGCTTTTCATGCTCGGCGCGAACCCGGCCACAAGCTTCTCCGTCGCCGACCCCACTCGGGCGCAGCCGACGATCAAGGTGGTATCTTTTATGAGTCCTCCCCTAAGCTTCTCTTCAGCTTCCATCAGCCAGCTCACACCCTCCATGGCGCTCATATAGCGGCCCTCGCTCTCCCTGATATCCAAGAGGATGAGGGAATGCAGCCCGCGCTTGGCATTCTCCAGGATGTGCTCATAGGGGCTCGAGGGCATGAATCCCTTTTCCTGGAAGGGCAGTGTCACCGTCCGCCCGAACTTGTAGGGTTGAAGCCCTAGTGCGGAGGCGCAGGCAGTGAATATAGAGATTCCATGGATCAGCCTGGTCGCGATGCCTAATTCAATGGCTCTGAGCCGTAGGTCCACATGTGTGGTTGCAGCCATGGTATCCCCGGCGGTCACGAAGGCCACCCGCTTCTCCTTTGCGGCCTCGAGGACCTCTTCCCCCTCCTCCACGTCTATTCTATCCAAGAGGCGGATGGGCCTACCGATGAGCTCCTCCAATGTAGTAACATCACTGTCGATGAGCCTTGAGGTGTAGAATTCGCCGAAGACCTCCTCGCAGGATCTTAGCTCTCGCAAAGCCCTCAGGCTCATATCCTCCACCCCTCCTAGCCCTAAACCGACAAATATCAATTCGCCCATGGCATCACCGTGCGCTCCCTCTGTCTCAAGGTGCCTAAGGGGAAAGGAGAAGAGATCCGTAAAAAGCTTTTAGAGAAGGGCCTACTGGATATAGCACTTAGGGTGAGGAGGGAGGGAGAAGCACTTCTCCTGCCCGTGATCTCCGATGAGGCACGAACGCTAGGCCATGAGGTCATTGAGGAGGAATTCGAATATATTGGAATGGCCCATTCTGACTATAAGGAATTGGTGGAGGTTCCAGAAGGATTGCGACCTCTTCTCCCCACCTCCTTCGATGTTATCGGTGATATAGCCATTATCAAACTACCTGAAGAGCTGCTCCCCTTCTCCCCTTCTATCGGAAAGGCTCTACGCGAATCGCTGCCTCACATTCGCACGGTAGCGGTGGACCAAGGCGTGAAGGGAGAGATGAGGGTGCGCCAGTTGGATGTAATCTCTGGGGGGCCAGGCACTGAGACGACTCATACTGAATATGGGATAAGGCTCCTCATCGACCCCGCTAAAGCATACTTCAATCCCCGCCTGTCCAATGAGCGTAAAAGAGTGGCCTCCATGGTCAGAGAAGGGGAGATAGTAGTGGACATGTTCGCTGGCGTTGGCCCTTTCGCAGTGATGATAGCCAAACACGCCAAGCCGGAGAAGGTATATGCCATCGACCTGAATCCCGCAGCTGTTTCCTACCTTAAGAAAAATATCGAGCTCAATAAAGTGCGAAATGTCGAAGCTAAAGAGGGGGATGCGCGTGAGATCATCAAGCAGCTGCCTTTGGCGGACCGCATCATCATGAATCTCCCCCATTCGGCATTGGAGTTCTTGCCGGCTGCGCTGATGCGCCTCAAGCTAGGTGGCATGATTCACTTGTATCATATTTGTTCTCGCTCCGAGGTGGAGGAAGCGGTTAAGAAACTACTCCAGAGCGCTTTAGGCATGGGGCATAGGGTGGAAGTTCTCAGGGCGGAGGAGCTCAAGACGTATTCTCCTAGCATGAGCGTCTATGCTATCGACTTACGCCTTGCGGAGAGGGTCTAGAGTTATCCCCCTCTGTCCTTGATAATTGCCCGAGCGTTTCTCATAGGTCCGTTCCACCTTCGAGCTCATGGTCTCGAAGCACATTTGCACGAAGCGAGCCCCGATAGGGACTTCGACCTCTTTGTCGGAAGCGTTGAATCCTGCGAAGGTTAGAGTTCCGTGAAAGCCAGCATCGATCTTGCCCAAGCCTACAAGCAAGCCTTTCCTTATCCACGAAGTCCTCGTCCATAGTTGAGCGGCGATGTTATCTGGCATCTCCACGAATTCTACAGTTGAGACATAGAACATGCTCCTAGGAGGTATCTTAGCTATTCCATCCTTGAACACCTTTCCTTCTGATGGCAATGAGAGCTCTGCCACGCGCAGGTCATAACCATTGGGGGTGAGAGACTCAGGGGAGTAGTCGCGTATGGTTAGCGTTCCATCCTTCAGCCGGCGCTCGATCTCATGGTCTGGCAATAGGCACATGTAATTGGAATCGTCATAAACATAAAGAAAGATTGTGAAGCTCTTCTGGACTTGATTCGGAAACAAGGCTTATCTCTAAGAAATAGGGCGAGGCGAACCGCTGATAAAATTGCCATCCATTTTAATATCGTCACGGCGGTCTGCGGCGATGACAAGAGTTATATTCCAGTCGATGGCTAATTATTTCATCCGAAACAAGGTGGGGGGGGGGGGGAGGGCCGATAAAATTCGGCGCTGCCGGTCTTCTTATCCTGTTTTGGAGGGAGGACAGTAAGGTATGATAATTGATGCTGAAAAGCTAAAGCAAGGTTTCAGCCTGCTGGTTTTCATAATGCTGATGATCACGGGGGCGCTGGCAATCATCGGAATACCGTCCCAAGCCCAGGCGTCGACTAATCTAGGTGATTCTGGCTTGGGTGTGGGCACCGCGCCATCAGCGCCTAGGGATTTGACGGTCGATCACGGTCCCGGATTCAACTGGTTGTGGTGGAGACATCCTGTAAGCCAAGGTTCGGAGCTCATTAAGCGATATGAGATTTGGCGCGGCGAAACCCCTGGTGGAGAGACGCTGCATGATTGGGTCTATGTTGGCTCTACATATTATGAAGGCACGTATCTGGGAGGATGGGAGTTCTACAATGATAGCACCGATGTGAATGTGGGGACTACGTATTATTACAAGATAAGAGCCGTCAGCGATGCTGGCAGCGGTCCCTTCTCGAGCGAGGTCTCCGCCACCCCCAGCTATATTGGGGATGTGCCATTGGCTCCTTCAGTGACAGGGCAGAATGGCATTTACTCGGCAGACGTCAGTTGGGACTGGCCTTCAGTGCCGGCTGGCAGTCCACCAGCCAGATTCTTCTTCACCTACCGCGACCCGCCTATCTTTTTCTCCGATACCTGGGATGAGTGGCTGCGTGACACCTCCGCATCGGATGAGGCCGGTTTTGACACAAGGGTGGGCTCATCCTATACTTACAGCGTCAGAGCAGTGAACACCTATGGTCAAGGGGATGAAGGCACAGTCACGGTCCTGATCCAGGGCACAGGAAATCTTCCCTCCGCACCTTTGAATCTCAATGGCTACGGCTTCAACAAATCCGTGATGTTGACCTGGAGCCGGCCTTCCAACCCTTCGGCCATAGGATTCGAAAGCTATGAGGTCTGGAGAGCGACGGCCTCTAATGGGCCCTTCACCAAGATTACGGAGCAGCTGACGTTGTGGGGATACGATGGCTTCTTCTTTGATGCGGGGCTCACGAACGGGGTCACCTATTGGTACAAGGTGAGAGCGAAGAACACCAATGGGGTGAGCGAGTTCTCCAACGTAATAGAAGCTACGCCTACGGAATTCAGCTTACCCTTCGAAGTTTCTCATTTGATGGCCTATCCCGGGAACAATCAAGTCCTCTTGATCTGGGGTTCTGCTTGGAACGCCACGGGTTATGACATTTACCGAGGCGAATCGTCGGGAGGAGAAGTTAAGATAGACCAGATCGCGGGCACTAATTACTACTTTGACACCTCAGCTTTGAATGGCCACACCTATTATTATTATGTCAAACCGAAGAGAGGGAGCTTCGTTGGCAACGCTTCCAACGAGGTTTCGGTCACACCCTCAGTGGGAGAGGTTCCTGGTCCACCAGTAGGCCTCGTGGCCACACCCGATGTCGAAGGTGCAATGCTTTATTTGCCGTCGCAGACCGTCACCTCCATTCTCATAGGATATGAGGTCTACCGAAATGGAACTGCTCCAGGCACATGGGATTTGGCAGAGGCGGTGGTGGATCTTTTCGCTGAGTATGGATTCTCATGGTGGGATTCAGGTAGAATCGACAGCATGAACTACCAATACAAAGTCAGGTTAAAGAATCTGTATGGGGTAGGGCCTTTCTCGGATGTAGTAACATCCTTCGGCAGTCCCACGGGTGAACGTCCTGATAGCGTGTCTGGACTTACTGCTACGGGAGGGCCGGGAAAAATCACTCTGCAGTGGCCCGCACCCTATTCTGGGACAGCTAGGCTCCTTTACTACAGGATTGAGAGGAATGACACGGGAGGTTCGTGGAATGTCCTGGGATATCTGGACGAGACTGCTTTGAATCTGGTCTACGAGGATGATAGCGCGATTCCTGGAGTCACGTACCGCTACCGCGTGCTAGCCATGAACAACTATGGGGATGCTGATGACTACTCAAACGAGGCATCGGCATCCGCTGCCACGCCTTCCTCGCCACCTAGCGCTCCTCTAGGGCTGAGCGCGCAAAGCTCTCTCGGACAAGTAATACTTACGTGGAACGCCCCTGCGAGCCAAGGCAGCTCACCGATAACAGGATACAAGATATTCCGCGGCACCACTCCTGGAGGACAAGGTGCGACCCCCATTGCCACCGTCAGCGCATCCACTCTGACCTATACTGACGTGGTGGCACCTGGTACTTATTATTATGTGGTCAAGGCAACGAATGCCGTGGGGGATAGCCCAGCTTCGAATGAGGCCTCGGGCTCCTCGCTCGCTGCACAGCCACCCTCAGCACCTACGAATCTCACTGCCACCGGGTACAATAGATATGTGGTATTGACGTGGAACGCCCCTTCCAGCAACGGCTCCTCAAGCATCTTGCGGTATGATGTGTTCCGTGGTCTGAGCGCCGATCGGATCGGCATTATCCCAATCGGTAACACACCAGCCAACAGCCTTACCTATAACGATACCATGGTCAGCAATGGCATAACCTATTATTATCAGGTCAAGGCGGTGAATAGCGAGGGTTCAAGCCCAGCATCGAATGTGGCTAGCGCCACTCCGACAGGACCCGCTGTGCCATCCGCTCCCAGAAACGTGGTAGCGGTAGGCCATGACGGATACGTCACAGTGACATGGGAACCACCCGCCAACCAAGGAAGCTCTCCCATCGTAGAATATCGCATATTCAGGAGCACCGTCTTCGGCATTATCGGAGATAATATAATGAGTGTAAACGCCAGCACGTTCAGCTGGAATGACGATGCAGTGACCAATGGGGTCACCTACTATTACGCCGTGAAGGCGGTGAATGAAGTGGGCGCCAGTCCAGAATCAGAGCAGGCCTCAGCCACTCCGTCTGAAACTGGTACAGCGCCAGGGGCTCCGACTGGACTGGTGGCCATGGGGCAAGTGGGAATGATAGTACTTACTTGGAATCCACCTTCTGATGCAGGTTCTGGAGTTACGGTGTATCAGATATTCAGGTCCATCACTCCTGGCGTATATGAAACGTTACCGTTTGCTTCGATCCCTATGGGGACATTAACATACACTGACTATACGGTGACTCCGGGCGTGACGTACTATTATAAGGTTAGGGCGTTCAATCCATTTGGCCTCGGCCCCTTCTCTAACGAGGTATTTGCGATTGCATCCCCTCCACCTTCAGTCACCCCTTCCTTCCCACAAAATCTTACGGCCACATCTGGGGAAGGGAAGGTCACTTTGGCATGGCAACCCCCCTCCTATGATGGAGGCTCTCCAATAACGGGGTATCAGGTCTATCGCAGACAGGGCTCAGGGACGCCCACGCTCTTAGCCACTCTGGGTCCTGATGTCCTCACCTATGAGGACACCACAGCCACGGCTGGCATAACCTATACATATTGGGTGGTAGCGACTAATGCCAACGGCGCGGGAGAGTTGTCAGCAGAGGTCAATGCCTTTCCGCAAGAGCCAGGTGGGACCACGGGAGGGGGCATGGACATGACAATGTTGCTAGTGATAGGGGTGGTAGTGATAGTGGTTGTGCTGGCCGCCCTAACGCTCCTGATGCGGAAGAGAAAGTGAGCCGCGCCCCAAACCTCTTTTCATTTTTTGCAAACACATGAATTATGCTTTATGCTCCACATGAGACTTTCTTCAAGGTCAGCCCTTCAAAAACAATATATATTCTGAGTGGCATGGGTTAGTAAGTTGGATGATATATCCAACTTATTTCCTGATTGAGGTTCTCTAACGGGAGGAGGAGAAATGAAACTCGATAAGCGTAAGAAGATTGTGGTGGCCTTGATAGTGGTGATCTTAGTATCAATTCCTCTGATCGCCTTCTTGGCACTCAACCAGCTTAAAAACGAAGGCCCAGAAGGCCTGATATCAGCGGACGCTTTGGGGCGGACAGTAACTGTGGACTCGTATTCTAGGATAGTTTCCTGCGCACCTGACATAACCGAACTGGTATGTGCCATGGGCAAAGGGGCCAATCTGGTAGGGGTGACTACCTATTGCGATTATCCCCAGGAAGTGGTGGATCGCAAGAGTGCTGGCACCCTAGTTGAGATCGGAGGCTATTGGACGCCTTCGCTAGAGAGCATCGTAGAAGCTGAGCCCACTCTTATTCTGATAAGCTCAGGTGTACAAGCTCATACAGATCTCTTGCCTCAGATGGAGAGTCTCAACCTCACGGTGGTGGCATTGTACCCTGGCAAGAACATGACCGAAGTGGCACAGAACATCAGGTTGATGGGAATCATGTTCAGGGATGAACAGAAGGCCGAGGAGATTTTGAGCGAGATGGAAGAGATTTTGGCCAACATCAGGGCAATAACCACCGTGCAGCCGGTGAAGCCTAAGGTCCTGTTCGCTCTCTGGCTGGATCCTGTGTATACCACTGGTGGATCCACCTACGTGGACGAAATCATATCCATGGCCGGCGGAAGGAACGTATTTGGTGATTTGAATGGATGGCCACAGCCCTCCATGGAGCAGATAATCGAAGCCTCGCCTGATGTGATAATAGTCTCTGGCACCATGATGATGCAGACCCCGCAACAGATAATCGAAGGGCTGGAGAACGACAGCTTCTGGAGCACGATACCGGCGGTACAGAATCATCGAGTCTATGTGGTGGTCAATCAAGCGGAGAACACCTTCCTGCGCCAGGGAGTAAGGATGGTAGAGGCCACCCAGCTGCTTGCAGAGATTCTCTACCCTGACGAATTCGACGTTCAAGTCCCGAACGTTATTGGGAACGAGTATCATGAATATCTGAAGGACATGACGGGTCTGGGGAAGGCGCTGGTATTAAGACACGTCATCTCATCAGGAGGCGCCTGAAGGCGAGTGATGATGGAGGGTTCCGCCACACAAAGGGCGAGAAGGAGACTGGGTCTGATATTGATCGCAGGCTCAGTCTCACTCTTCGCTCTTGTGATAGTCTACGTCTCGCTGGGGCAGGTCAAATTAAACTTCCTGGAGTCCATGAGTGCTCTGATCGGCTACATCTCCAAATTCGGACAGCCCACCTCCAGCCTGACCAAGGCGGAGATGATAGTGGGCCATATCCGCCTGCCTAGGTCTATCGCAGTGATAGGCGTGGGAATCGGTTTGGCCATTGCTGGAGCCATCATGCAGGCCATGATCCGCAACCCTCTGGTGGATCCTTATATAACTGGCGTATCCTCCGGTGCGGCGGTGGGAGCCACCTTGGCCATGCTATTCGGCATCACGGCCGTGGGATTGCTCGCCTTCGCCATTCCCGTCGCCGCCTTCCTCGGTGCCCTGATGGCCTTCGCCTTCACCATGACTTTGGCCGAAGCTTCGGGCGGAAGGGCCCTCAATTATGTTCTGGCAGGTGTGGTCACCGGCACGGCCCTGGCTTCCTTGGTCACGCTCATCCTCTCCATGTCCCCAGATAGGCTTCATGGTCCGATATTCTGGATGTGGGGGTCGTTCAACGGAGTCGATTGGACTCAATCCATTTTGATCATAATACCCACCATGGTCATGACGGCCATCGCTCTACTTTACGCAAGGGAACTGAATGTGGTGCTGTTAGGGCATGAGCAGGCCTATCAACTAGGCATCGATTCGCAGCGCTTTCGGCGCTGGATGATGGTGATCTCCTGCATGCTCACGGCGGTAGCAGTGGCCTTCGTGGGCATCATTGGCTTCTTGGGACTGATAGTGCCTCACATATCTCGCATAATTGTAGGGGGGGATCATCGCCTCCTTCTACCTGCTTCCATCATCATCGGCGCGAACGTTCTCCTGCTGGCAGATATAGTTTCTCGCACGGTAATGGCAGCGGAATTGCCCGTGGGCGCGATAATCTCACTCATAGGTGCCCCGTTCTTCGGGTATCTTTTAGTGAGAAGGGGGCGAGAGTATGCCGGATGAAGGCCTCATCATAAGGATCGAGGGCATCGAATTCAGATACGATGCGTCCAACACTTTGAACGGGGTGACTTTTCAGGCGCGACCGGGAGAATTCCTGGGCCTCATTGGCCCGAATGGGTCAGGGAAGACGACCTTGCTGCGCTGTATAAATGGCTTGCTTAAACCTCAGAAAGGCGTGATATTCTTGGATGGTAGGCAGGTCAGCAAGATGAGGCTAGAGGAGATAGCCTTGGTATGTGCTGGCGTCCCTACCGACATCCCTGATGATTTCAACATCTCAGTGGAAGAATATGTCTTCCTTGGTCGCTACCCTCACATCAAGAACATATGGTGGGAGGAGAAAAGGGACGAGGAGCAGGTGGAGAAGGCCATCGAATGCTTTGAGCTGGAGCATCTGAGGCGGCGTAAACTTTTCGAGGTCAGTAGCGGGGAAAAAGAGCGCGTGCTCTTGGCCAAGGCTGTGGTCCAAGAGCCCAGGGTGATGCTGGTGGACGAGCCCTCGGCCCATCTGGACCTCAAGTTCAAGCTGGAGGTCATGGAGCGATTGCATGAACTGTCCCGGCGTGGAATCACCGTCATCGTAGCTTCTCACGACATCAATCTGTTGATAAAATACTGCGACAGGGTGATTATAATGAAGAAGGGGAGCATCGTCACCTGTGGCGATCCACATGAGGTGATGACGGAAGAGCTCATCAGGGATGTGTACGAGGTGGAGGCAGCGGTGATGCGCGTCGATGGGGAAATCTACGCTGTCCCGAAAAGGCCGGTGAAGGGAGGAGATGGATGCGCCCTCGGGAGCTGATGCGGAGTGAATTGAGCCTTATCGATCGACCAGCGCATGGAGGTGAGGGCTGGCGCTGGGGCAAGGTTGAGGACTTCTCCGCTAACCTGAACCCCCTGGGGCCACCAGAGGGTTTACAGGATGTCGTAAGGACCGCCTCTGATAGTCTAGATCATTATCCTGACGATACCTGTGCTGAATTCAAGGAAGCCCTGGCCTCACATTATTCTCTGGGCACGGAGAATTTTCTAGCGGGTGCGGGGTCCAGCGAGATCATCAGGCTCTTTGCTGAGGTTTTCATTGAGA
This sequence comes from Methanomassiliicoccales archaeon, assembly GCA_038740345.1. NCBI lineage: Archaea > Methanobacteriati > Thermoplasmatota > Thermoplasmata > Methanomassiliicoccales > Methanomassiliicoccales archaeon. The sequence continues at coordinate 78,273 of JAVYMA010000001.1, read as the reverse complement.
AAGGGGATACGGCAGTCATCCCCCACCCTACGTTCATGGAGTATTCCTTCGCCTGCAAGCTGATGGGGGGCAAAATCGTACCTTTCGTATTGAATAATGGTTCATTTTATATTGATGTTGATGTTTTGCTCACAACAATAGGTTCCGGTGTTAAAGCCGTATACCTATGCACCCCTAACAACCCCACGGGGGTGGCTACCCGCCGCGCGGATATCCTCAGGTTATCGAGGGCGTTGGAGGAGATGGGGGTCCTCCTCTTCCTCGATGAGACCTTGTTGGAGTTGATGCCTGAGGAAACAGACCTGACCTGTGTCCGCGAGGTCCGGAGCCACCCCAATCTTCTCATCATACGCTCCTTGACCAAATCCTTCGCCGTGCCAGGTCTTCGCTCTGGCTATGCCGTGGCTCATGAGGAAATGATATCCTGCCTAGAAACAGGCCGACAGAGTTGGAACTTAGGGACCATCGAGCAGAAAGCATCCGCCTGGCTAGTCCGAGAATGTCAAGGCCATGTGCGTCGCGCGGCTGAAATACTCAGAGCAGAAAAGGAGAAGGTGTATGCACACCTGAGAAACAATCTTGGTATGGAATTGCACCGTCCAGATGCCTTCTTCTTCTTTATCAACGTGGGTCAAGCAGGGTATGATGGAGCATCCTTCCGAAAGCAGATGCTGAGGCATGGCGTTTTGGTGAGAGACTGTCGCTCTTTCGGATCCCCCTTCGAGAGCTATGTGCGGTTCTGCGTGAAAACGCCTGAGAAGGATGAGGCGCTGATTCGCGCTCTCGATCTATCATTGAAGGCCAAGGGGTGAGCCGACGCAGGACACGCTAATAATTTATGGCTTAATCATCGCCTTAGGCGCAATTGTATTGGACTTGTCTCTGGGGGATCCTCCTAATAAGGTTCATCCTGTGGCTTGGATGGGGCGGTTGATAGGATTTCTGGATAACAGGATCAGAAGGACAGGCCGAGTTGTGCGGGACCGCAGCCTGGGTGCGGCAATGGCGCTAGCGGCCCTCATGCCATTCTTCTTGCTGTATACTTTATTCTTGGGTTTGGTGCGAATTCTCTTCGGCTTATTGATTTGGGCCCTGGTTGGCGCGGTGGCCCTGAAATCCCTCTTCGCCATACGCACCCTGGAGGAGCATGTGAGACCGGTCATCCAGTCGCTTGAATCAGGTGACATGGAGACCGCGCGCAGCAAAGTTCAGATGGTGGTCTCACGCGACACCTCTAAGTTAGACGAGGGACACTTGGCTTCCTGCGCTTTGGAGACCGTGGCGGAGAATGCGGTGGACTCTGTATTCTCGCCCCTTCTTTTCCTGGGAATGGCAGGCATACCCGGTGTGGTGCTCTACCGCGTCTCTAACACCCTCGATGCCATGGTAGGGTATCTAAGCCCCAGGCACAAGGAAGTGGGATGGTTCTCGGCTAAGTTGGATGACCTCCTTAACTTCGTTGCCGCTAGGTTATCGATACCCTTCATCCTGCTGGGTCTGGCGGCCATGGGCCGAGATTGGAGGGAGGCTCTAAGGGTTGCTAAGCGGGATCATTCAAAAACCTCCTCGCCAAACAAGGGCTGGCCCATGGCCGCTTTCGCTGGTGGGCTGGGAGTGAGATTGGAAAAGATCGGCTACTATACCTTCGGGGATGGTTCCCTTCCTAGCCCTCGAAGCATAGAGGATGCGGTGCTGCTGATGAAGGGCTCCTCCCTCCTCTTCTTCGTGCTCTTCGCTCTTCCTTTGTTCCTCATCATAGGCATCAATGTCCAGATTTTATTAGAGGACCTGCTCATGCAGTGGCTGTAGGTGATGAGAAGATGAGCGATTTAGGGGTCAAGGTGGAGCTCAGGACGTTAGGGAAAAATCATTTTGCCATCATTCGCTTGCCTGGAAAAATGAAAGTATTGGCTTCCACCATGCGCAACGGTGGTTTCGCGGAGACGGATACCATACTTATGATGCAAGTGGAGGAAGGTTATGACCACCACGACCCCGAAGCGGACATGGCCGAGAAATTGGAACTTCTTGGTCTAGAGGAGCATACCGTAGGGTTCATGACCGCCGCCTGGATACACAGGGCCTTGACTAAGGCGGAGGTAGAGTATCATGGGGTGAAGGCTGTGGCGGTGGTGACTGCTGGTGTGGTTAACGCGGTGATGGCGGGTGAGCTGCTGCCTGAGTCTATCATAAGAAAACTGACAAAACCTGGCACTATCAACACGGTGGTGGTGGTCGATGTTCCCCTGGAAGCCGCTGGCTTCGCCAATGCCATAATCACGGCCACGGAGGCCAAGAGCGCGGCCATGTTCGATCGGGGCATAAGGGGAACAGGAACGACCAGCGATGCGGTGGCCATATGCGCCCCCCATGGCAAAGGCACCAAGTACGCTGGCACCGCCACGGATGTGGGTATAGCCATAGCTCGTGCGGTGAGGCAAGCTACAGCCCGATCTATTGGAAAATGGTTCGAGGCCAATCCCCCGTTCGACCTGCTATCCATGCTGGAGAGGAAAGGTGTAGGCATGGAAGAGCTGTGGAGCACGGCTCAGGAGCTGTATTGCCCCAACCCAGAATGGGATGTGGGGGAGATACGCAGGAGATTCATTGAGCATATTGAGATGCTCAGGAACGATGTGAACGTGAATTGCATGGTGCAGGCCGCGGTGCTGTTGGAGGAGGAAGGGAATCGCGATAACATACATGGCCTGATGAAGGGCGAGTTCCACAAGGACCCCGTCCATCTGGTGGCTGACGAAATGCTGGGGATCGCTCTCTCTGAGTATATAGCAGGGACGCGAGCTCTCTTCGAGTACACCCGTTATGACAAGAAAAAGCCTGGCGTGCTAAAGAAATTAGGGCCTTTTTTGGATGATATAGTAGCCGCGCTCATCGGGGGCACCATGTCTAAGATATACACCGATCTACTGGGGGCGGGAAGATAGGTCTGAGGGGAATAATCAAAGCCCAATTCTCCCTATTCACCATTCTTCCAGCCCATTGTGGCACAAAGGAGATAGAGGCTCTCTCCCGTCACTTTTATTTGATACCCATCATCGGCGCCTTCTTCGGTCTGGTGGCCGGTGGCCTTTTCCTACTGAGCAACCACTTCCTCAGTGGACTAATGGCTGCTGTGCTGACCTTGCTTCTCGTCCATGCTCTCAACCGCTTCCTGCACATAGATGGCTTGAGCGACTTAGGAGACGGGCTGCTGGCAGGAGGAGGAAGGGAGAAGAAGGTGGCGGTCATGAAGGATTCGCGTTCGGGAGCAGGCGGTATTGCCTATGTGCTGTTCTTCGAGCTGTTAGCTGTGGCATCATTGGCAGCGGTAGGCGAAGAGGACAAGGCGCTTTGGTTCTTGGCCCCATTCGTAACTGAGGTGCTGTGCAAGAACGCCGTCGTGGCCTGCGCTGCCAGCGGACGGCCTGTAGAGGGTCTAGGAGGGCTTTTCGTGAGGAATACCAAGGGCTGGGCGCCACTCTTGTCCACCATCCTCTCCCTGATCATAATCCTTCCTCTGGCTGTATCAATATCGCCCCTCTGGGGTTGCGAGTGCCCCTTCCAAATGCTGGTCATCATCTTTTCCATGGTTCTGGCCAGTCTGATGTCTGGTTTGATTATGGCGAAGGTAGCCATGCGCAATTTCGCTATGGTGAATGGGGATGTGTTGGGTGCGACCAACGAGATTGCCCGCCCGGTCATCCTGATAATCTTGTTAGTGGTGTTGCGATGCTTCGAGTTAGTGCAGTGGTGACTGCTGGTGGAAAGGGGACAAGGATTGCGGAGTTGCGGCAGGAGAAGCCTTTGATACAGATAATGGGCAGGCCGATGATCGATTATGTGTTGGAGGCACTAAAGGGCTCCAAGGAGGTATCGGAGGTAGTGGTCTCGGTCAGTTCCAGTACTCCCATGACCGAGGAGCATGTGCAGCGGCAGGGGTATCGCTTCGTGCGCACCCCTGGAGCGGGATATGTGGAGGACCTGCGCTACGCCATGTACCTACTCTCCACACCTTATGTGTTGGTAGTACCGGCAGATATGCCCTTGCTGCGCTCTAGCTCCATAGACAAAGTGGTCACGGCCTTCTATCGCTCTAAGAAGTCCTCCATAGTGGTCGGGGTCCCGGAGAGCCTCTTTCGCGAACTGAATCAAGGAGCGGAGCCTACGGTGGTCATGAACATGAATAATGAGAGAGCCGTTCCCTGCGGCATAAGCATCGTGGATCGCGATCTGATGTTACGCGGTGAATACCTGGACGAGGCTTATATGGTGACGGAGCTGGTGGACTTCGCTATAAACGTGAACACTGTGGAGCAACTGCATCAGGCCGAGAGAGTGTTGGTCTGTCGCTAAGAATAGAACCCTTTGCAATTCTCCGCCTTTGCCAAGGCGTTGTTCAACACATGCGCGTCGAATGTTAGTCCATTTTCCCACTATAAATCAGATCCGACGTTCCCGAATCATGTCATTCAGGTCAGGAAGCAGGGGTGGATGAAGAACATAACTTTGCAGGTTGCTCCTTTGCGTAGTAAAACAAAAAAAGTGCTTTAGGTTCGATGAATAATACTTGTTCTTAGCTCATCTCTAACAATCTATCAAATCCTCTTCCAGGCACTTGCCTAAAGACAAAAGTTCTCGAATGGCCGATATCGTAAAAGTGACCAGAGAAAACATACCCCTAGCACTAAAATTCAAGATCGTGATTCATGATCGATGTGAAGAACTCAAGCACATTGAATGAGCAGGAGGGAGAAAGCACCATCAGCCCTTATTCTTTAGACCTATGAGTGAGTTGTTGATATTCTCGATCACCAGCAAAGCACAATGATCAATATTTCTTCGCATTCCCCCCTCGATTGCACTCTACCATCACACTCCAAGGAGATTTCGGCGACTTTTCCCCCTCATGTTCGAGGTCAAGAAGTAAACGCAACCAGACGGAATGCTTTGCGGTTGGACTCGGAACCACGGTTACTTCCTGATCATCAACCGTTCATAGGTAGCATCGATATCGGTCAGCATGGTCTTGGCGTCTACAGCCCCTTTCGTACTTGCCATAGCAGCGATGGTCGAGCCCCCTGCTCCTACGCCCTCCTTCACCAGACCTGTCTCGTATATCCTAAGACCCTCGAACCTAGAATTCGAGAAGTCCAGATTGGCAGCGATCACCGGGACCTCACCAATCTGCTTGACCAGGTCGACTATCGAGGAATTCTTGTCCTCGCATATCCACCGAGTGGTCCCAATGGCCAGACTCCTCATGCTTTTGGGCTCCATTCCCTTGACAATGGCCAGGACCGCAGCCATCTGCGTGCCTCCAGCCAAAAGCACTGGCACCTTCTTGGCCGCGCCGGCGATTACCCCCGCCGCGGCTGGCATCATGGGGTCTCCCACTGCGGCGATGGCTGTCATGGGGTCCTTCCTAAGCTCCTCCCTGCTCTTCCTTGAGTTAGCGATGCCCTCTCTCACCACTCGAATCTTCAGCTCATGCGGGTTCTCAGGGAGCGTGGATGAGACCTTCCCATCGGCGTCATATCCTAGAGCTGTAAGGACTCCCAGGGCCGTGGTGGTGCCTCCCGCTATGGACTCCCCTACCACCAGATAGGAGGAGATGGAGGCCAACTGTTCCCCTATCACCACTGCGCGCTCGTATACCTTAAAGGGGTCTTCCACGGCTTTCCCAGTACGTATATCCTTGCCGGCCTTCCCATCCAATGAGAAATAGGGTGCGTTGGGGAGGATATTAGCCCCTCCCACAACGGCGAAGATGGGCATTGAGCCAAGCTTGGTGGCGGAGACGGTTATGAGGCCGGGGGTGGGAATGCCATTAGGAGTCACGGGCACGCCGTTGATGCATTTGCACCAACCGAAGTAGAGCAGCTCGACATCCGCCGCAGGAGTGTAATCGGTAATGGCTGGATTAGCTCCAGCGGCAGAGATGCCAGGGATCTTGCCCGTTTCAGTGTTGCCTATGGCGCAGAGAAATGTGGCCTTCTTGCCCCAAATCTTCTCTATAAACTCCTTGCCCTTGGCTTTCTCATGTACCAGGATAATATCTTCAGGAATGTCGAAACTCATCCGCTCGCCTCAATTGGATTATACATCCAACTATGCTATACCTCATATTCAACCTTTGCGCAAGCGAAGGGCCATCTGGCTAAGAAGATTTGGCATGATAGGAATCATTGATACTTATATTGCCGCTAATCTTCCAATAGGTGGGGAAGAAGCTGAGATAAGGCGATGAATCTCTCCTCATTCTCCGCGAACTTGCGGGAACATTTCGAAAGGCTCGCGCTCCCTTTGGCGAAAGGCACCCTCATGACCAGATGCTGACCAGTAAGTGAGGAGGTGCCATGATCAACGATGAGCGCGACCTCATGAGCACTAAGCTTTTTAGCAGATTCACGAAGAAGCACATCCACATCCTCCAGGATAAGCATCTTCTCCATGGCGTCCTTTTGGTGCGAGATGTCATCTATTTCCTCGATGTGAAGGAACACATCATTGCATTTGAGCTGAGACAGGGCTAATTTGAACCCTTCTTTGTAATTACTCACCTCGTTAGTACCGAGATCAAAGAGTGCAGCAACTCCATTAACGGAGGGGCTTTTCGAGAAGAAGGTAATGTCTTTGGCGCATGGATGTGGTTTCCTATTTATCTCCGAACTGATTCTTCCCCCTCCCCAAGGCATCACCACCATCCCACCATTGGCCGATACCATGCCCCTTATGAAAGGATCAAGCTCGCCGAAATCAGCTCTTTCAAGGTCCACATCCTCTGGAGGGAAGGGAAAATCCTCCACGTGATCGGAGCGAACAGTCAGGATGCCCTTGCCTGGACAATAGAAATTGATCCTAGGGTTCAGGTGCTCAATCGCTGCCATATGGCGCTTCGCGGCCAAGCGCAGCTTGGTATCTTGCTCGCAGGAAAGGCCGTAGACCCATTCGACCCTTCTACCATTTAGCCTCGCTGGGCTTAGGCGATAGGCCACCTCTCCTTCCTTCAGCTTCATCCCGTATCCCAATGCCTCGATCACGCCTCTTGGCACTTCCATCTGGCGACCGGAGACGAACTCCAGCATGAAAAGGTGAGTATAGGCGCGCGCCTCGGTGCAACCCAACTCTCCATGGCTGGCCAAGGAATCCATGAACTTCTTGTCCAATGCCTGCAGCGGCGTCTGATGCCCTAGGTCAGGTATGCGCTCGTCGGCGGCTCCATCGAGGAGGATGATCAAAGTACTCATTTGGAAAGCACGTCCCGTTCCATGGAATCCATTATTTGATATTTACTCTCTCTCACTCATCTTCATCCATCATTGATACGCTATAAGCATTGCCAGATAGACGAGGTACAAGGCGATCAAAGCCATTCCGGCCTTCCGACCTATGGCATTCTTGGTATAGATTATCAGGATGGTCAAGCCCATGAAAGTGATCATAGGAAGAACGCCCGTGATGAGCACGGAATATGGCACATCGATTCGGCCAGATACCACTGCACCAGCTCCCAGGACGACCAATGTGTTGAAGGTGATGGTGCCCAACAAATTCCCCACTGCCAAATCGGGGCGCTTCCTCAAGGCGGAGAGCACGGCCACGGTGAACTCGGGCAGAGTCGTGCCGAAGGAAACGAGGGTTATTCCTATCAGAACTTCTGTTATTCCCAACTCTCGCGCCAAACCCTCCGCGCCATCGATGGCGATCTGTGCGCCTAGCAGGAGAAGGAAGAGCCCGATGAGGATAAGAATGATACCCCTTCCTCTCCCCCCTTTCTTAGCCTCCATGTCCTCGAATTGGCAGGTCACATCCTTTGAGGGATGGCATCTTTCCAAGCCACGCAAAAGAAGGAAGAGATATACTGCGAAGGCGGTTAGCATCAGAAAGCCACCCCACCATTCAATACCGCCCAGGAGAGAGAAGGCGAATAGCATCAGCACGCCAGTTACGGCGGCCAGCCCTTCTTTCCTTATGATGTCGAATTCGACGACCACCGTCATGATGATGGCCGAAGCAGCGATGACGAAAGTTACATTCCCGATATTGGAGCCGATAATGTTACCGAGCGAGACCGATCCCAGACCTTCCGCATTTGCCAGCAATCCCAGCGCCAATTCTGGAGAAGAGGTTCCGAAGCCCATTATGGTAAGCCCAATGATCATAGGTCTGACACCCAATATTGCGGCCAATTGAGAAGCTCCCTCTACTAGCCAACGTCCACCTAAATATATCGAGATGAGTCCGCCTAGAAGCATAAGGCCTTGCTCAAGCACAGCTGGGGATTAGATCACCGACGATTTAACTTCTGCCCGCCAATCCTTGATGATGCTTCACTTCTGACATCTTTCGATGCCTATTGAGGATGTCACCTCTCTTCCTTCCTTGAAGCCAAGCCTCTATGCCACGGAAGAACTCGCCCAAGCTCGGCCTAAGGGCTCCTCTGTCATGGCCATAAGGATGTCCTTTGGTCCCGAGCAAAGCTTTCGCCAAGGGCCGAGTAATCCATCCATAGATGCCTTTGGCGTCATGAAAAAAGGAACCGCGTCTCAGGCTAAAGTTGAATTGAAGAGGCGTAAAGTAAAAGCCCTAGGCCTGGACTCTCGCACGAAGCACCTGATTGCGTTTTAAAATGACGCAAGTGGCTCATCTTCTTCTAAGGGATTCTCGGCGCATGCCTACAAGGATGAGCAATATAGAGCCCAGAACGATAGCCATCATGACCAGCGCCCAGACGACGACGGGATCTACCTTCACCCTCTGCGCTTCGATGAAACCTAGGTCAAGGGTGCTGGAGGGAGTCAACGTCACGTTCATCCTGACCGTTAAAATGCCTTTGCCAGAAATCTCTAGCTCATATCGGCCCTGAGGCGCCGTGAGGCTAAAGCTGCCCCAGGCATCGGTGGTGGTATTGGCCACCTCTTCCCCAGCGGATAGAAGCTTCACCGTGGCGCCGCTTAAGCTTCGGTTGCGCTCATCCCTGAGAACGCCTATTATCGTGCCCTCATCGGTGACACGGAAGCTCCACCCCTCCTCCACCAAATCATTGCCAGCCAGATCCTTTCCGCTCACACTCACGAAATAGACTTTTCCTGGCGTCAAAGGCTCATAGGGGCTGAGAACCAAGCCTCGCACCCCCCACGTCACCGACCCCTCCACGCCCTCAACTATCACGGAACTTTGCTCCATCTCCTCGGAGAAGGATATCATAATCTCCGCGTTGGCGGGAACCATCTCTCCCGTGGGGGAGCGCGAGATTATGGTGGGAGGAACGGTGTCGATGAAGAATCGCACTTGCGCCTGGTGCAGCGTTCCAAGCTCGCCCAGAGCCTGCACCTGGACCAAATGCCATCCGTCTTCCAATCCTTTCAGCGCCAAGCTGTCGGAGGACCAATTGACGATTAATGGTCCGCCATCGATGCTGATCTCGAAGGTGAACCTCTCGGGAGTGGGCGAATGGAACGACCATTTTACGGTCACGGAATTGACGTTCAGGCGCGTGCCGTTCAAAGGCTGGGTTATGATCAATCCTCCATCCGTCATCTTATTCGAAGCAGGGGAGGTGGAAGCGAAGGATGCGGAGGCTGCGAAGAAGGGCAGTACAAGCGCGGAGATGATGAGTATGGCAGTAAGGAGGTGGAAGGAATGGGCGCTTCTCATTTTGACCAAGGCAAATTCACCTCATCCTATTCAAAGCTACGGCGCATTGGCCCGCCGCGATGCATCCATCGCCATTGGGAAGGCGATCATGGCAAACGAAGGTGAACCCGCTCCGCTCCACCATCTCCTGCACCATGGAGGTAATGGTATAATTATACGACACGCCCCCGCTTATTCCTATGCTTCTTATCCCTCTTTCCCTCGCCTCTTCCACGGCAATTTCCACTAGGCCGCGCAGGACGGCCCTCACCAGGGAACGCGCTTTATCCTCTCTCCTCCCTGAGGATTCGACCATTGCCCGGAACATTTCCGCGCTCTTTATCACATCCCCTTCGCGCACCAAAGGTATTTCCACGCTCTCCTTGCCCCTCTCCAGCAGGGGCTCCAGCTTCATGGCCGGCTCGCCGTCATAAGTGCGATACTGACAAACCCCTAATTGATAGGAGATAGCGTCCAGCAACCTCCCCAGGGAGGTGCTCTTAGGTGACTTCGACATCATCTTGCGCAGCAGCTCAGTCTCATCCTCCTGAAACATCGTTGCCTCCAGGCCGGCCATCTCGCATAGGGCGAAGGCCAAGCGCTTGATATCATGCACTGCCCTTTCCCCGCCCAAAAGAGGCATCTCTTGCAGATGGCCCACCCTCTCGAACGAATCCAAGTTGGAGTAGAGAACCTCTCCTCCCCAGGCTACACCATCAGTGCCATAACCAGTGCCGTCCACGGCTAGCAGCACCAATTCCTCCAGGGAGGAATCGAGCATCAGAGCCGCCGCGTGCGCGTGATGGTGCTGCACCTCCACGACCTCTGCCTCAAACCTCTCTGCCAACCTCCTTCCCAGGCGGCGCGTGGAGTAGCCAGGGTGAAGATCCACGGCCACGGCTTGGACTTTATTCACATCCAGGAGCCGCATCTGATAGGATAGCGCTGACTCCATGAACTCCAGCACGCCGTAGGAGGAGCCATCGCCTATGTATTGAGTGGGGTATAGCCTGCCCTCATGCGCCAAGGCACCTGCGAGATGCTCTTGCGCCCCCATGCCCAGCGCCGTGCCTTTGAAAGGCATCTCCAAGCTTGTCGGTATATGGCCCCGGGAGCGCCTGAGGAAAAAGGTGTGCCCTTTGTAGACACGAAGCACCGAATCGTCGCATCTATTGATGATAGCGCGGTCGTGCATCAAATAGCAATCCGCTCCTAGCGAAAGGGCATCCTCGTCCCTCAGCACCATAGGCTCCCCCGGGACGTTGGCTGAGGTCATGATCAGAGCATCCTCTTCCAGATAGGAGAAGAGCAGGTTTTGCATCTCGGTGTAGGGAAGGAAGATTCCGATGTTGCTTAAACCCGGCGAGATCAGGTCCGCGAAGGGGCCAGGACGTTTTGGGACCAGCACGATAGGGCGGTGGGAGGAGAGCATCTGCTCCTTCTCTTCTTGGTTGGGGGAAGAGTAGCGCAGCGCCGCCTCCAGGTCCCTTACCATGACCGCGAAAGGCTTCTCTGGCCTGCGATACCAGAGCCTTAGTCGAGGAAGCGTCTCTAGAGTGCAGCAGATATGCATCCCTCCCCATCCCTTGCATACGCCTATTCGTCCTTGATGCAGCAAACGGGCGAAGGTGGGGATGGGCTCGCCCTCCATGCGCCTTCCTCGCCAGTCTAGAAGGTAGAAGGATGGACCGCAAAAAGGGCAAGAGATGGTCTGATGATGGAACCTGCGGTCAGAAGGGTCCTCGTACTCCCTCCTGCATTGTGAGCACATAGGGAAGGCCCTCATGGATGTCTTCTCACGATCGTAGGGAAGGTCCTCAATAATGGAGAATCTGGCCCCGCAGTCGGTGCAATTGGTGAAAGGGTATAGGTAGCGTCGGCCTGAGGGTGAGAGCATCTCCTCCCGGCAGCGGTCGCACATGGCCACATCATTTGGTATCCCCACGCCCTTCGCCCCTGCTTGGCTCGGAACTATGCGGAAGCCAGGCCCCAATTCCTCTGCCGGTTTTCCGGGGACTATCTCCACCTGCTCTAGCTTAGCCAAGGGTGGGAGTTGCTCCCTCAGGCGCCGCAGCAGCTCCTCCACGTCCCGATCGACCTCTATTACCACATTCGATCCGTTATTCTGGACATAGCCGTTGAGGCCAAGGGATGAGGCTATGCGATGTACCGCCGGTCGAAAGCCCACTCCTTGCACCACACCTCTAACCACGATCTTCATGGGAGCGGGCAATCCAACATACCCTGGCTATAAAATCGTTTGTCTTTTTGTACCGCCAGTCCCTGAATGTGCTCCCTATCCTAAGCGCATATATGGCTTGAAGGGGGTGATACTCAAGGCTGCAGGGTAATGCTTGCGCTACCTGTCGAACCTCGCTTGGCCAATTCTCTCTCGATGAAGGGCCGGTAGTTGCGAGAGCAGCAGCGGCCAGCAGGGTTGGTTATCTTGCACTGTCCTCCGCCTCCTATCCCTGTGGCCTTTTTCACTTCCTCAAGCGTCCTCGCGCCACATTCGATGGCTTTGATAACATCCTCCTCCGTGACCTGCTTGCAATAGCATAGCGGTCGGGGAGGAGTCTTCTCCTTGAAAGTCACTCTGGTCTTTACATCCTTCTTCTTCAGGACTCGGCCTGATGAATTGAAGTAGATTACCTCACAACCGGGGTTTTCGCAATAGAACCATTTATCATCGCTTAAGGGCCAACACTCCTCTCGAACGTGGTTCGCCACCGTGATCCTTTCTACCTCTAATCCCTCGTTTTGGCAAATCATGCATAAAGCCATTGGCATCGTATTCATTCTTTGATTGGTTAAACTTTTCTCTTTGCCTCCAGCAGCCCTAGCCAATTCAATGGTCTGAAAAAGCTCTTTCGGTTCCTGGCACCGCCGTTCTCAGAAAATTGACCCCTTAAGCTCAAGCCGCTGCCTTAAATGATATCACCGAGGAGAAAATCGTGCGAAGTGGAAACCTATATGTCTGCCAAGAGAATACGTCCAGGAGGAGACAATATGAGCCTCATCCCAGAAGAACTGCGCTACACTAAGGAACACGAATGGCTGAAGGTCGAGGGAGGCAAGGCACGCGTGGGCATAACAGATCATGCCCAAGCGGAGCTGACAGAGATAGTTTATGTGGAGCTGCCTAAGGTGGGGAAGCAGGTCAGAAAGGGCGAGACCTTGGGCGTGGTGGAGAGCGTGAAAACTGTATCCGAGATATACTCCCCGGTCAGCGGAGAGGTGGTGGAGGTCAACTCTCGGTTGGAGGAGAAACCGCAGCTGATCAATGAAAGTCCTTACGAGAAAGGGTGGTTTGCCCTCTTGAAGCTCTCTGATCCATCCGAGGTCGAAGGTCTCCTGACCCCCTCGGCTTACAAGCAGCATATAGGAGAATGAACCCCAACTTTTCTATCCCATCCCGCGCTGGACTGGCCCTGAATCTAGCAATAGCCAGGGCGGCCGGAAGCCCACATCCCTGGCGCTTCAGGTCTCCGGAACTCAAAGGATTGGGCGGTGAAGGCATCATCCTCTCCATCCATCTCAATCGAGTCCACGCATCTTGAAGGAATGTCGCCATCGTGATCATAGCATCAGATTTAAGTCCTATGCGCTCAAGTATCATCTCCATGGGTATGAGTAAGACTCTTCGAGTGGGGGACAAAGCGCCGACCTTCATCCTGCCAGATCAGGACGGGAACATGGTGGACCTAGGTCAGATAATAGGGAGAAAGGCTGTGGTCCTCTATTTCTATCCTAAGGACTTCACTTCCGGCTGCACCATGGAGGCACGGGAGTTCCGAGATATGCATGAGCAATTCCAGAAGGAGGGAGCGGAGGTCATAGGGGTGAGCGCGGACGATGTGGCCACGCACAAGCAGTTCGCCTTGGAGCACGAGCTGCCTTTCAAGCTGCTATCGGATACGGAGAACAAGGTGCGGGATATGTATGGGGCCTGGGGACTGGCGCACACTCCTGGAAGGGTGACTTTCCTGATAGATAAGCAGGGCGTCATCCGCATGGTCTTCTCCTCCCAGATGCAGCCGCGGAAGCACATAGAAGAGGGTCTGCGCACCTTACGGGAAATCAATGCCCAAAACCCCTAAGATCATCTCTCGATGATGATTAGACCGATATGCTCCGCGTTCAAGGGCAGCAGGGTTACCTCCAAAGGGGTAGAGCCATGGCCACTCTTCTTCACTGTCAGGATGTTTATGCTGCGCCCTCTCCTCAGGGCTTCGCGCGCCAATGCATCCAGGTCATGGCTAAGTAAGGTGGAGCAGTCCTTCAGGGTGGAAAAGCCCTCCCCCTCGTTCCCGAATAGCAGTCGCGCGGCCGCCGGATTCCACACCACTGGATGTATGGATCCCTTGCCGGCAGAGAAGTGCCAGATCATGATGCCGTTCTCACAGGCATCTATCATGGCTGCCATGAGGGTGCGGAGCAGCTCCGCCTGTCCTCGCCTCTCCAGCTCGAGTTTTGCCGCCTTATGTAGCCTGGAGAGCGCCAGTGCCGCCGCTGCGTTGGAGGCCAACGGTTCGAGGAAGCGAAGATGCTTCTCGCAGAAATACTGTTCCAGGCGGGACATCACTTGAAGGACGCCTATCACTTCACCCTCATACCTCAAAGGAAGCAGCACACAGGATCGTAGTCTGTTGGCGTGCCCACCTGTCTCCTCAATAAGCTTCAGCACCCCCTCATCCAAGAGGCCACCGCCCCTTCTACGCATGATATCCAGATCAGGGATGATGATTGGCTGACTGGAATGGATCACTTGGCTCTGCATGCACTCCCTATTCTCAAGGATGGTGGATGGACTGAAATGTGAGCGATCCAATCTGTGCCCATCCAAGATAGCGGCCTCGGTCATGAACGTCTTGGTCGAGGGATCATAGGAGGACAGGATGATCATGTCCGCTTCAAGCACCCTGTGAACCGCCTCGTACATTATGTCGCCTATCGACTCCAGATCAGTAACGCCCATGAGCTTGCCCGTAGCCTTGAATAGCGTCTCTAGCTCTCGATTGCTCCTCTCCAGTTCCGACTCTGCCCTCATCTGCTTAGTGAGCTGCTCCACGGCGTGCCTCAGCTCCATGAAGAGAGAGCGCACATCCCCTCCTTTCTGAATGTAGCGATTCGCCCCCAAATTAAGAGCCTCTATGGCCACCTCCTCACGTCCCTTCCCAGTGAAGAGTATGAACGGCACCCTTTCGCCATTTTCCCTCAGGACTTTAAGCACCTGAATGCCATTCATCTCAGGCATTTGATAGTCGCATACAATAACATCGTAGCTCTTGTTGGAGAGGGCCGAGAACGCATCATAGACCACATCGAAAACATCCACCTTGAGGCTCCCATCCATCTCTAAGAACTCTTTGGCCAGCTCAAGCATGGGTCTTTCGTCGTCTATGTAGGCTGCTTGGATCGTGGCCATACTTCCCCTCTCCCTTGCGCCCCCTCCATGAGGGAAAGAACGAAACGTTCTTCAAAATTATAGGGCGATTATATATTAAATATTCGTCTGCTTCGCTCTAGGCACCTGCAGCTTCCAAGGCGTTAGGGCACTCGCACCTCTCCCTCTCCACCGGTATCTTAGGTAAGGCAGAACAGAGCAGGACCTTTATCCGATGCATGTTCTCGGACATGGTCTTGAGGATGGTGTCCACATCCACTGGCCTTTCTGCCCAAACGTCATAATCGGTTATCATGGCCAAGGAGAGGTAGCACATCTCCAGCTCTCGGGCGAGCTGCGCCTCTGGGCATAGGGTCATGCCTATCACGTCGGCAAAGGCCCTGAACATGCGCGACTCAGCTCGGGTCGAGAACCGAGGCCCTTCGATGCACACGTATGTGCCCTTCTTATGATGAGGTATCCTCTTGCGCTTGGCCTCACCTATGAATATCTCTCGCAGCTCGGAGCAAAAGGGATCGGCGGTGGAGACGTGGATGGTCCGCGCACCATCATAGTAGGTATAGGCCCGATTCTTGGTGAAATCGATAAACTGGTCAAGTATAGCTATCTGCCCTGGCTTGTATTCTTGCTGCAGCGAGCCGACGGCACAGGGGGAGATTATCCTCTCCACGCCCAGCTCCTTCATGGCCCACAGGTTGGCACGACTGTTCACCTTATGTGGCGGCAGCACATGACCACGGCCGTGGCGGGGCAAGAAGGCCACATCCACCCCCTCTATTTCGCCGATTCTTATCTCATCCGAGGGCGGACCATAGGGCGTGCCCATCTTGATCGATTCCTTGAGTTTGAACATATCTGGGTCATCCACACCCGTGCCGGCGATAATGCCTATCCGTGCTTTCGGCCTCATATATTGGCCATAATAGGTAGCGGATAAAAAATCATTGTTATGAGGCAGGGCCCTTTCCCCCTTGAAAAAGGTTTGCGGGGCAGAAGGCAAAAACATCTCATCCTGTTACATCGCACGATATTGCCTTGGCTGCGATCTTTCTGCGAGGGGGAGGGTAACAATTGAAGATTCATCGCTTTTCGAAGATTCAATGCCATTAGTTTTATTATTCATACCGCATCCTCTTTCAATTCTATGACGCACCATAAGACGGAAGTGAACCCCATAATGGCCTGCAGGGGCTTCCCTGCGTTCCCAGTAGCATTAGTCGGAGTGGGCAACGCCAGGGAATGCGTGGAGTGCAATGTCATGACCGTTGTACTGGTGCACATATTCTCCTTCGATCCGCCTGTGATAGGCATTGGAATATCTCCTTGCCGCTATACCTATGACCTCCTGAACAAATATGATGACTTCACCGTCAACATTCCTGGTAAGGAGCTGGTGGAAGAGGCTCTTTTCTGCGGACAGAAGTGCGGCCGTGAGGTGAACAAGTTCGAGGAGTGCGGCTTCACTATCATTCCAGGGAAGAAAGTATCGGCTCCCATCGTGGAAGAATGCCTGGTTAACCTGGAGTGCAGGAAGCGTCAGGTGTTCGATGCTGGGGACCACTACTGGTTCCTGGGGGATGTAGTACACGCCCAGGTCATGGATGGCGACATCCGAGAGCGGGCCCTGATGTATTGGGGAGGGGAGTTCCGGCTCATAGGCAATTGCATCAGGAAGCGATGAAGTCGTAGGATAAGATGAGAATCTTCCTCTGGGGCCGATTCCCTAGAAGCTTTATTTAATAGGTTCAGCACATAGTTCTGCAGGTGGATAAAATGGTCGCTGAGCCAGAGAGGATAGATTTGGAGCAGTCGGAAGCTATCGCCGCGCTGCCCCCAGCACCAGTGATGTTGGTGTGTTCGGGTTCGAAAGAGGAGGATTGGAATGTGACCACTATCGGGATGTTCAATGTCTTCTCGCTGTTCCCTATAGTGGTGGGGATAGGAATCAAAACCTCCAGGAACATGTACCGCCTAATCGCGGATTCTGAGGACTTCACCATAAACGTGCCCACGGCTGAGCTTCTCCAAGCAGTGGAAATATGCGGCAGGGAAGCGGGTGCCAGGAAGAACAAGTTCAAGGAGGCAGGTCTCACGCCGCAGAAAGGAAGGAGGGTGGCCTCGCCCATAGTCAAGGAATGCCCTCTGAACATTGAGGTGAAGAAGCTCTCTTCAGGGAAGAAGAAGACCATGTATTCGGTGCATCAGGGGGAGATGGATATAGGGGACCATACCTGGTTCTTAGGGCAGATAGTCCACACTGACATGGTAAAGGATTACGACCGCACCAAGGCCCTCCTGTTCTGGGACGGAGAGTACCGGCTGGCTGAGAAATGCCTCAAGGGCAAGGAGGAATGAGGTTCGAGCCGTTCCTGCTGGAGGAATGGCTTCTGCGGTGCCGCGGCGCCTGCATAGACATGGATAGATCGGGTGCACCAGAGCCTTATGAAGAAGGCTTCCGACCAAAGGTGAACGATTGGGAGATAGATGAGTTCGAGGCGGAGGAACGTCTCTACGAAGCCATCTCCAGAGCTTATGGCGCGGAGCGTTCGAAGATAGCCCTAACCCCAGGAGCGCAGGCGGCGAATTACGCTTTGTACGAGTCCTGCTTCTCCCGCAAGGACATGGGGCTCATTGAGGAGCCGACATATGCCCCTATGCGCGCCTGCACGAAAGCATTCTTCAGCGCCTTCGGGATGGTGCCGCGGAAGAAGGAGAACGACTTCTCACCGGATATTGAGGTTCTGGAAAGGGATCTTAAGAAAGGGGCAAAGGTCGTCTCTTTGACCAATCTGCACAATCCCAGTGGAAAGAGGATTGACGATGAGGAAATGAGAGCGATCATCGAAGTAGCGGAGGAGCAAGAAGCCTTCGTGCTTGTCGATGAGGTTTACCGCGAGATGTGCTATTCTCGCCCCCCCAGGTCTGCCTTTCTTCTAGGCGATAATTGCGTGATTACCAATGGCATGTCCAAGCTTTTCGGCCTAGGGAAGCTGCGCGTGGGCTGGCTCATCGGACCGGAGGAAGTGGCGAAAAGGGTGAACGAATCCCGCCTATATTCCTCCTGGCGTCTACCATCGCGCTCCATGGAGATAGCCATTGCAGCCCTGGAGCGCAAAGATTGGTTCCGCGAGCGCGTGCTGAGGATATCCAGCAGGAACCTCCCTTTGATCAGGGATTGGGCTGAGGATTCAGGTCTGGAGATCACCGAGCCCGATGGCGGTCTACATCTGCTACTGCATCTTCCAGCAGGCCTGGATGACGAGGTCTTCGCCCAACGACTGTTGCGCCATCGTTCCACTGCGGTCTGCCCGGGCAGGTATTTCGGGATACCAGGGAGTGTAAGGATGACCTTCAGCTTGGAAGGGCAAGAGCTTAGCCAAGGTCTGGAGAACATCCTTCATGTGCTCCGCTCCTCGGATTCTAGGAGCTAGGCTCCTTGGCGCGCCTGTATGAGCCAAAAACCTTCACGAAAGAGGCCTTGGTGACCAGCTCGGTGAGGGCATCCCTTACCTGCGGTTCAGAGACATGGCCGTCGATGTCCACATAGAACACGTATTCCCACGTCCTTCCCCTCCTAGGCCGAGATTCCAATTTGCTGAGGTTCACGCCACGCTCAGCGAACACCCCTATGCACTTGTAAAGGGCTCCAGGGATATTCTTGGTGCTGAAGGCGAGTGAAGTCTTGTCTCCTTCGGAGGGAAAGGATGCGCTCTTCTCCAGCACGAAGAAGCGAGTGAAGTTCCGCTGACCGCTTTGGATGTCCTCGGCCAGTATCTTCATGCCATAGGTGGAGGCAGCCCGGCGCGAGGCGATGGCCGCTTCTTCCTTCAAGCCCCTTTCTTTGATCATCTTCACGCTGCCAGCGGTATCGTATGCGGGCACCTTCTCCCATTCGGGATGAGAGGTCAGGTAGTTCCTGCACTGCCCTAGGGCCTGGGGATGCGAGTACACCCTGCGTATGTCCTGCAGGGTTGCTTGAGGGTGGCCTATGAGGCAATGGCGCACCCAGATCAGGATCTCGCCAGTTACGGTGAGATCACTGTCCAGGAGCAGGTCGGAGACGGTGGTCACGCTCCCTTCCAAAGAGTTCTCCACAGGCACTACGGCATGTGTGACTTCTCCCGTCTCCACCTTGCGAAAGACCTCTTCGAACTCGCTACAGGGCACGGTCTCCACCTCATTGTGGAAATACGAATGCACCGCGTCCTCGCTGTATGCTCCCCTCACACCCTGAAAGGCTACCTTCCTTTTCGCGCTCATAATACATCTTGTGCCAATGTCTTCCGCTTAGAAAAGGCATGCGCTGAAAACCTGCGACGGCAAAGGAAGGAGATTTTTCAAAAGTCTGAACGGCATAATGAAATAGAATAAATATTACCAATAAATTACAATAGTTGGATGATACATCCAACTTAAATCGAAGCATAGTATCATCCAGGGCCGGCCGTCATGATCCTGCCGCCCAGAGCCAAACTTGATTCCACCTCCTTATCTCAGGCTCCAACGGGGTCAGCGGCTTCTCCTGACAAGGCGGTCGGCCCTCTACGTCAAGTCAATGATGGACCCTTGAGCTGAAGGGTTCGGCGCTCTCCCCAGCTTCGCCTCACCCCCCGAAGAACTCCTTGTGGATCGCCCTCGTGGTCCTTTCCAGGTCCTTCCGGTCTACGGTGAAATGGTACGCCACCAGCGAGGCACCAGCAGAGATCATGTTCACGCTCACGCCTTCCCGGGCCACGGCGGTGAAGACGCGAGCCGCGATGCCTTTCTCGTACCCCAACCCCTCTCCTACTACGCACAAGAGGGCGATGTCGTCCACCGTCTCTATCCTCTCTATCACCCCTCTTTTCGAGGCCTCCAGCGCCTTTTGCGCCATGGCCAGGTCGTTCTTGGAGATGAGGAAGGCCACACAGGTCTGAGAGGTGGCGGCGGAATAGATGTTAACGTCCGCCTCGGTGAGCTTGCTGGATATCTCCGAGATGACGCCTGTCTTATAGCCCGCTCCTGCACCGTAGATCTTGATGATGGCCATGTTCTTCATGAAGGAAATGGACTTTATGCCCTGGGCCTTCTGCACCCCCGAGGGCTTGATGGCCGTGCCTCTCAGTTCAGGCTTGAAGACGTTCTTGACATAGATGGTTATGTTCTTCATGCGCGCCGGTTCCACCGTGCGGGGATGCAATACCTGTGCCCCAAAGTAGGATAGCTCGGCGGCCTCGTCGTAGGACAAAGTGTCCAAAGGCACCGCCTCTTTTACGATCTTAGGGTCCACGGACATGAAGCCGTCGACATCCTTCCATATCTCCAAAGAATCGGCGTTCAGGGCGTTGGCGATAACCGCTGCAGAGTAATCGGAGCCGTTGCGTCCGAAGATGGTCACATGTCCCTCGGGAGTACGGCCGAAGAACCCCGTGACCACAGGGGTCTCGCCCCTGTCGAACATGTGGCGGATGCGGGGGCAGATGTTCTTGGCCGTGGCATCGAGCAACGCGCTCGCTCCTCCATATACACCGTCAGTGATTATGCCCAGCTCGTCGGCATCGATGGCCACCGCCTTAACTCCCATGTCCTGCAAGGTCGCGGCCACCAAAACCACGGAAAGTCTCTCTCCCAATGATTGGATTATATCCTTGGTCCTAGGCGTCAGCTCTTCCAGATAGACGAAGCCGTACAGCGCCCGCTCTAGGCGGGTGAGCTTGTCCTTGATCTTGGCGCAGGCCTCCTTTCTTATCGTTTCCGATGAGACGCTGTCCCTAAGAAGAGAGATGTGCTTTTCTTCCATCCCTTTTATGAAGGCCTCGATCTCGTCCTCCTTGCGCAGCTGCCCCATGAATTGAATGAGCTCCTCCGTCACCCCGGACAGGGCGGACACCACCACCACCTTCAGCTCCTCGTCCGCGGCTATGATGCGGCACACCCGCTTCATGGCCTCTCCGCTTTTGAGCGAAGACCCTCCGAACTTCATCACCTTCATGACCTTGCCCTCCTGACCAATTCTTTCGGTGTGATTTGCACCGCCTTCCTGGCCTCCTCTTCTGGCAGGCCGGCGGCGCGCGCTATCATGAGCGCCCCTTCCTGGTCGATCAGGTCGGAGGGGGAATGGGCGTCGGTGTTTATCACCATCATGGCTCCGGCTTTCATGGCCATGAGGGCCACGTGGCCGTTGGTGGGATTGTGTGAGCGCCGGGCGGTGATCTCCAAGGCCACCCCGTTCCTCTCCGCCAATTCGGCCTCCTCCTGGGTTATGAATCCGGGATGCGCCAATATGTCCACCTCTGGGTTGGATACGGCTGCCAGGTTAGTGCCCTTCTCCACCGGCTCGCTTACCGTCTCGCCATGTATGACGATGATCTCCGCTCCCCTCCTCCTAGCTTCCTTGACCACCCTGTCTATCTGCCTAGCCGGGACATGCGTTATCTCCACCCCCACTAGGAGGTCCAGGCCATAATCCGAGGCCAGCTCCACGTCTCTCCGGGCTTCTGTTATCAATCTCTCCAGATTGGAGAGGGAGGCATGGTCGGTTACCGCTAGGGCGCTATGTCCCTTCACCGCCGCACGCCTGGCCAATTCGATGGGGATGAGCTCTCCGTCGGAGAGGAGGGTGTGGGTGTGGAGATCGATCCTCATCTCACTTCCTCCTCTGCCACAACACGCGGTACACCCCTTCCATATCCACACCCTTTCCCTCCAACACCACCATCAGATGATATATGAGGTCCGCCACCTCCCGGTGCTGCGCCTCTTGGTCCTGCGACTTGCAGGCCAAGGCCACCTCCGCTGCTTCCTCTACCACCTTCTTGAGCATCTTGTCCTCGTTGGCGAGTAAGGAGTTGGTGTAGCTGCCCTCCTTCGGACTTTCCTTCCTCTCCTTTATTACCCTCTGCAGCTCGGGGATTATGGCGGAAGTGCCCTCCAGCTCGCCGTATACCAGATCCTGGAAGCAGCTAGGGCGCTGCAAATGGCACGCCACACCCGTCTGTCTCACGCGCACCAGCAAGCAGTCGCGGTCGCAATCGACCTGCATGGAAACTATGTCCTGCACATGTCCTGAGGTCTCTCCCTTCATCCACAGCTTTCCCCGGGAGCGAGAATAGAAATGAGTGCGTCCGGTCTGCAGCATCTTCTCGTAGGCCTCGCGATTGGCGTAGGCCATCATCAGGACCTCTGAGGTCAGGGCATCCTGGACTATGACGGGTATGAGTCCCTTCTCATCGAACTTGAGCTCCGTCATCTCACCCTCACTCCCCTCTCCCGCAAATAGCTCTTCACCTGGCCCACCGTGAGCTCGCCATAGTGGAATATGGAGGCGGCCAAAGCTGCCTCCGCCTTAGTGCATTTGAGCACTTGGAATATGTGCTCGGCGCTGCCACATCCCCCTGAGGCTATCACGGGGATGTCCACGGCCTCCGCCACCTTCTCCGTCAAAGGGATGTCATATCCATCCTTGGTGCCGTCAGCGTCCATGCTCGTGAGCAGTATCTCCCCTGCCCCCAGCTCCTGCGCCCTCACCGCCCACTCGATGGCATCCAGCTCGGTTCGCTTCCTGCCCCCGTGGGTGTAGACCTTCCAGCTAGACCCCTCGCGCTTGGCATCGATGGCCACCACCACGCATTGGCTGCCAAAGTCCTCGGCGCACTCCCTGATGACCTCCGGTCGCTGGACGGCTATGGTGTTGATCGATACTTTATCCGCCCCTGCATTTAGGGCGGTGCGCATGTCCTCCCGGCTGCGTATCCCTCCTCCCACCGTCAGGGGGATGAAGAGGCGCTCGGCGGTCTTCTCCACCACGTGCATCAGGGTCTTGCGTCCTTCGGCCGAGGCCGAAATGTCCAAGAAGACTATCTCATCCGCTCCCTGGGCTTCATAGGCGGCGGCCATCTCGGGAGGGTCGCCCACCTCCTGCAGATTCATGAAGTTGACTCCTTTGACCGTCACCCCGTCCTTGACATCCAAACAGGGTATGATGCGCTTGGTCAGCATCAGCTCCTCCTCACTTTGGGCTGGGATTTGGTGGAAAGCAAGCGATCCCTGGGCCTCAATGCGCTCCTCAGCGCCAAGCCTAGGGCCTTCACGCTCGCCTCTACCAGGTGGTGCTCGTCGAACCCCCGTATCCTGACCACGTGCAAGGTCATCCCCGAGGACATGGCCAATGAGCGCAGGAAATGATGGTATAAGGCATTGGGGCATTCGATATCCACATAGGGTCTGTCGATCAGATCCAAGGCCACGGTGATCAAAGCGTCATCCATGGGGACGGTAGCCGAGGCTATGCGCTCTATCGGTCCTTCTCCTATGGACTCCTTCAGGGCCATGCCCAATACTATGGCCACATCCTCCAGGAGATGATGCTCGTTGTCCCCCTTCCCTTTCACCCTAAGATCCCAAGAGGCGTACTTGGCCAGGGACTCCAGCATGTGGCGTAGGAACTGGTCCTCTAGCTCTACCTCGGCCTTGCCCTTCCCATCTATGTTGAGCTCGATTCTTATCTCGGTTTCCCTGGTCTTGCGCTCCACAATGGACTCGCGCTTCATCTTCCTCTCCTCCAGATATCCGCGGGATCGATCCGCTTGGTATAGAGAGCGATGCCGGCCACGGCCGCCCCCACTCCCAGAGACTCCAAAGCCTTGATGTCATCCAGGTCCTTTATGCCCCCCGAGGCGATCACCTTGTGCGGGCAGCGCTCCACGAAGCTACGCACCTCCTTGGCATTTATTCCTTGTGCCCTCCCCTCCACGTCCACATCGGTGTGCAGCACCGCTGCCAGAGGAAGCGGGCGAATAAGCTCGAATATCTGCTCCAGGGCGATTCGCGCGGATTCCTGCCATCCCTTGACCTGCAACTGCCCTTTGGCCACGTCCAAAGCTAGCACGATCTTCCCTGGGTGGCGTTGGGCGATCTCCCGCAGCCAATTGGGGTCCGAGATGGCCCTGGTCCCCACTATCACTCTGGCCGCTCCCCATTCGAGGTACTGGTCCACGATGGCGGTGGAGCGCACTCCCCCTCCGATCTGCATCGGTATCCTCAGGGACTGAAGCATCTTTCTTATGATATGGGGATTGCCACCCTTGCCGAATGCGCCATCTAGGTCTATCACATGGATCATGGGCGCGCCCTTCCTTTCCCAATCCAGGGCCACCTCCACTGGATCGGGCAGCACGATCTGCTCCGTGCCGGGCTTGCCTCCCACCAGCTGGACCACCCTCCCCTCTAATATATCAACCGCGGGAAGCACCATCATAGGCAAGCCTCCGCGAAATCAACGAAGTTGCGCAAGAACCTCATGCCTGAGAGGGAGGACTTTTCGGGGTGGAACTGCGTACCATAGGTGTTACCCTTAAGGAATAGGGTAGGCACCTGGCCGAAGTAGTCCGTGCTTCCTATGGTAATGTCCTCACTAGGCATGCCGTGATATGAATGCGCGAAGTAGAAGTAGGGAGAGGGGATGCCATCCATTATGCGGTCCTCGCTCCGCACCGAGTTCCATCCCATGTGCGGCACCCGCTCCGCCTTGAGCCTGACCACCTTTCCCTTATAGAATCCCAATCCAGGCGAGCCCCCCTCTTGGCTGGACTCGAACAGGATCTGCATGCCTATGCAGATGCCCAGGCAAGGGGTGGCGTCCTCCAGCCTC
Organism: Methanomassiliicoccales archaeon; assembly: GCA_038740345.1. Lineage (NCBI taxonomy): Archaea > Methanobacteriati > Thermoplasmatota > Thermoplasmata > Methanomassiliicoccales > Methanomassiliicoccales archaeon. Next base: position 53,602 of record JAVYMA010000001.1, on the reverse strand, counting down.
TCCAGAAGCCTATCTCTCACCGGAAGCAGGCGCTCCATGGCCTTGTCGAACGCTCCCACCCCTGGGAGCACGATGCACTCCGCTCCTAGCAGCTCCTCCATGTCTCTAACGATGTAGGGCTTGGCCCCGCATATCTCCAAGGCCTTGCGTATGGAATGCAGATTCCCCACCCCGTAGTCGGCAATGGCCATGCTCACTGGCATTCGCGCAACACCTCCTCCAGCTTGCTGAGCAGCAGATCGTTCATCCATGCGGTGCCGATGGTGGTGCGCACGCAGTTTTCCAATCTCCTCCTGTCCCCGAAGTCGCGGATCATGACGCCTTTCCTGGCTAGCGATTCCACCAGCTCCCGGTGGTCGACATCCCCTCGGAAGAGGATGAAATTGGCCTCACTGGGGAAGGCGTGGAAGCCGAGAGCGGTCAATCCATGTTCCAGCTGCCTTCTCCCTTGGTTCACCACCTCCACGCTGCGCCTCAGGAAATCCTGGTCCTTCAATGCCTTGATGGCCACGGCCTCGGAGACGCGATTCAAGGAATAAGGTATCTTGACTCGCTGCATCACTCCCGCCAACTCGGGGTTGGAAACGGCGTATCCTATGCGCATGCCCGCCAAGGCATATGCCTTGGAGAAGGTGCGGGTGACTATGACGTTCTCGTAATCCTCCACTCGAGGTATGAAGGATTTGCCGGCGAATTCACCATAGGCTTCATCCACCACCACTATCCTCTCCGGCACGCTCTCGATGAGAGCTTCTATGTCATCATTGCGGAAGGTGTTCGAAGTGGGATTGTTAGGGTTGCAGAGCAACAGCACTTTGCCTCCCGCGCGGTTCAGAGCATCCACATCCAATTGGAAGTCCTCTGTTAGATCAATGAATACAGGTCTGCCCGCGTTCACCTTGACGAAGAATGAATGTAAGGAATAGCCAGGGTAGGGGAGCACCACGCTCTCTCCTGGCTCCACAAAGCTCTTGAATATTATGTCCAGGGCCTCATCCGAGCCATTGCCCACCACGAAGTCCTCAGGCGGGAGATGGTAAAGCTCCCCCAAAGCCGACCTCAGGGCGTCGGAATAGGGCGAAGGGTATTGATTCAGGTCCATCTCCATGCATTCGCGCAGCGCTTCCCTGGCCGCAGGGTTGGCGCCTAAGGGATTGGTGGAAGTGTCCATGCGCAGCCCGGAGACCTTGGGATTGTAGTAAAGCGGTATGTCACGCACCGTAGACCTCTGCCATTCCTCTCTCAGCGGATCACCTCAGGGGACCATGCGATCTATAGGGACGATGAGTATTCCTGTAGCCCCTAGCCTTTTCAGTCGGGTGATAGCCTCATAGGCCTTGTCCTTGTCTATGACCACGTGCACCGCCACCACATCATCCCGCCCGGCGATGTTCATCACCGTGGGGCCCGCTATCCCAGGGAAGTACTTGCGCACCGCTTCCAATGATTTCACCGGCACGTCCGCCATGAGGTACTTCTTGTTGGCCGCGTTCTCCACGCTCTCTATGGCCGAGACCAGCTCCTCGATCTCATCCCTCTTCCTCTGGTAAGATTCCGGGTTGACTATGACCACGGCGTTGGAGCGCGCGATCACCGCCACCTCCTTCAAGTGATTGACCTTCAGGGTCGAGCCCGAGGATACCAGGTCCACGATGAGGTCGGCCACTCCAATGTGAGGAGTTACCTCCGCTGCACCCGATATGGTGGTTATCTCCACCTTCTTCCCTTGCTTCTCAAAGTATTTGCGCGTCATGCTAGGGAAGGAGGTGGCGACCACCGAGCCGTCCTTTATGTCCTCCACTTTTTCTATCCCTGAGGATTCAGGTGCGGCGACGGAGAGCCTACAATGCCCAAAGTTGAGGTCATACACGGTCTTGACATCCAATCCAGCTTCGAGTACAAGGTCCTTGCCTGTGATCCCCACATCCACCGCTCCCTTGGCCACGAAGCTCACGATGTCAGAGGCGCGCACAAACATCACCGCCACGTCTCGCGCCTTGACGTTGGCGAAGAGCTTCCGTTCCTCCGAGTCCTCGATCTCCAGGCCTGCCTGCCTCAGAATCTGCACCGAGCGTTCGCTCAGCCTTCCCTTATTCGGCACGGCCAATCGCAGCGTCAATATCTCACCTTGACAACAGGAGACGCAATGACCAATGCATACTTAAAATCAACTAATAGAAACCAAAAGACTGGATTAGGCAAACAGATTCAAGAAATTAAGGGGCGCGGCCCGACGGAAGAGGGGGGGGGGGGAAGGTTTAGGGAGATAGGAGGAAAGCTTTCCCGCGAGCGCGCCCTGTTCCTTCAATCGCACCTGGTTCCTATCGGCTTCTCGCTTTCTTTCGAGGGTGAAGAGGTCAAGGCATCGTAATCGTAGCTCTCCACGCTGCCATCGATCATATCCAGCTTGACCCGCACCTTGTTCTTCTCCAGCAGTATCATGCCATTCTTGATCTTCGCCTTATAGAGGCTCACGCGCTTGCCCTTCTGCGTCAGCCCCCGGTCCACGCAATATAGAAGTCCCGCCTTTTCCAACGAGCGGATCCTCCGGTAGCACGCCGCTATGGGTATCCCCAGCTTCTCACTCAGCTCGTTGACGCTCTTGGGGAGTCCCATGGTCGCCACCAGTACCTTGATGGAGTATTCCTCGGTCAGCAGACTTGAAGTTTCCAAAGCTTGCATCTTGGAATCCCTCGCTTATAGCATTGAGCCGCGTGCTTAATATTTAAGATATCAGAGTTGAGAATCAATTTTGATACGAGTGATTATTATAAATCCAGACGTTCAATCTTGCTATCTCAAGAGACGAAATTTCTCATTATCGATAGGGGTAACATAGCTAGCGGCCGCAAGGGATATCATGCTCTCATATGATGAGGTGGCGATGGCTGACGTCGAACGCTGCCCTTGGAGGTATGACGACCTACTGCGCAAGTATCACGATGAGGAATGGGGCACGCCCGTCCATGATGACCAGGAGCTGTTCGAGCACCTCACCCTGGACTGCATGCAGGCAGGTCTGAGCTGGATAACCATTCTGCGCAAGCGGGAGGCCTTTCGACAGGCCTTCGGGGGCTTTCGCGTAGAGAGGGTGGCGGAGTTTAGCCAGGCTGAGATCGAAGAGCTTCTCGCCAACCCCAGGATAGTGCGCAACCGTCTGAAGATCCAGGCCACGGTGAACAACGCCAGGTGCGTCCTGAAAATGTGGGAGCGAGGGGAGAGCTTGGGGGAGTTCCTCTGGTCCTTCGTGGGAGGGAAGACGCGGCATAATCATTGGCGATCTTTGCAGGACGTGCCCGCTGAGACACCTGAATCCCGGGCCATGAGTTCCGCTCTCAAGGCCCGGGGATTCAGCTTCGTAGGCCCCACCGTATGCTACGCTTTCATGCAGGCCGTGGGCATGGTCAATGACCATCTGGTCAGTTGCTTCCGCCACCGCGAGCTCATCGGGCTTTGAATCATGACTGTGGCTGAGCGATCCCAACCCCCACTCATCCTTCTGATAGTGGTTTTTTGGTCAAGGGCAGGCTTTGCACCTTCATCGATTGAACTCCGACAGAGTAGAGCGAATTTAAAAGCCGGGGAATAGTATAGACAAGGAAATTCCTTGACGACCAGCATCCGCAATTATTAGAAAGTTAGTGATGCTAATGGAAGAAACCTCCCGTTTCCCCCACCCGCGCTACATAATCTAATAGCTTCTCTAATAGCTTCATATTATAGGTCTCGAAACCTCCTTCAGGTCGACCTTCGTCAGGACCAAGGGGGGGAGATCTCCTTTGCATGCCATCCTTTCCCCTATGATGAGGAGCGCGCCCCTTACGCCTGGGATCCGAGCCACGAGCTCCACCGCCCTCCTCATGCTCTTCTCCTCCGCCGACTTCGCCTCGTTCCCCAGGCGAGTGGCGCAGGCGTCCGCCAAGGCCGCGTCCTCCGCCACCACCACTGCCGCGTCCGCCATTCCGAATGATATGGAGGGTCCTACCGTTCCCGAGGAGGTGCAGACCGAGACATGCCTCTCATCCCCAGGGAAGCGCATGCCCAACCCGTTCCATCTCGACTCACCTGCGTATATCCCCACCACTGCCTCCTCAGAGAGGAACATGGCAATGTCGCCGCCATTGTCTACTATGGCATGCCTGGCTCCTGCCTCCACCATGCTTCTAACCGCCTCCTGAGCTATGGCCCCTGCGACCGCTGCCATGGGCCCCACTCCGGCCAGGGCTGAGGCCACGCTCATCCTCCTCACTATCTCAGGAGCGTTCGCAGGTGCTTCATATGGCTCCAGGGTGTCACGGAAGAAAGGGTCTTGGGATATGAAGCGCAGGATATCCTCCCGACAGCGGAAAATAGATTCCTTGGCCAAAGGCAGGAAACGCTCCTCGGCCAAGATGGTCACGGCGGTCTCGCCCAGCTGGAAGCGCTCTCGCACCTGGTCGGCGGTCACTGCTTTACCTTTGCCTTCTTCCTCTTCCTGAGGATGTTGAAGACGATGAAGAAAATGAAGCCATACACTCCTATGGCACCGCCCAGCGCCACGATGATGCCGTTCTCGCTCCCGGGGGTTTCATGCTCTTCCTCATGCCCTCCCCCCTCCTCAGCCGCGAGCGCGGGCGAGGCGAGGAACAGCATCGCAACAGAAACCAGGCACAGGATCAGGGCGAAGGATAGCAGCTTGGTGCGCATATCGACAAACCTCTCTTCAAGGCAGTGCAGGGGGCATCGCTGAAGTCCGATAATAAATTTATCACTTTCCTGACCTGAGGGGATACTCAAGGTCAGATGTTCCATGACAAAGCAGGTCAGAGTCGGCGCATTGGCTGCCTGAAAGGGCATGTCGTGTTGAATGCCCTGATTATGACAGCCTTTTAGAGGGCGCCTTATCTTCGATCGCCCAACGATCCAGTCCGCTGTGGACAGGAAAAGTCATCAAAGCTCGCTCCTAGATGCGCCGAGAATGGAAGTCCGGGTCACCCGCATTTTTCTGAGGACGCTTCATAAGTAAAACCTGGAAGCTCTATGGCCCGCAGCGATGAATGCTCACACCTGAGCTCTCAGCCTTATGGCTCCCGGAGGACAGGCGTCCACGCACATGCCGCAGGCGATGCACTTCTCATTCAGGAAGGATACCTTGAACGTCTTCCCGTCCATGACGAAGGCTCTCACCGGGCAGATGGAGATGCAGGCTCCGCAATGGGTGCAGCGGGCCTCGTCCTTGCGTATGTACTCTTTAAGCTCCTGCACCTGGACGTGTGAGGCTTCCAGATAGCGTACCGCTCTCTCTATCTGCATGCCGCTGCCTTCCAGGACGATCATCAGCCTTCCACCCGACTCATCCACCTCGGCGCGGAGGATGTTAACCATAAGATCGAATTCCTTCACCAGTCTATAGGTTATCGGCTCCGAGACGTTCTCTGGAGTGAAGGTGAGCAGGTACTTGCGCACAGCCATCAGGAAACCTCCTCGCGCGAGCGCATGTCCAATCTCCTCATGCTCCTTTCCTCGGGCAGTGATGCCACCTTCTCGGTCAGCAGGAACTCCCCTTTCTGAATCCAATCCTTAAGCGTCTCGGCTATCTGCCTGGCCTTGGCATAGGAGGAGAGGGAGGAGGTCCGCACCCTCTTGCCCGATATCTCGATGCTGCCCGAGCGCAGCTCGGCGTAGGAAACCTCGTGTATGGGAAGACGATCGCGCGAGGCCACGGCGTAGTCCAAAACAGGGGCGAAGATCTCCTCGTCCCTGACCGCGGCGGAACGCATCAGATCCTCGTCCAATATGGGAATGGGCACGCCTATGCCCACTCCCAAGGTGGTGCCATATTTATGATAGGTAAGGGCGCGAACGAATTCCGTGCTCATCTCTCTAAGATCGCCTATGACCGCCAGGGTGCGCGAAGCTCCTATGGGCACCCCGTTCCTTTCAGGCGTGGTGGTACGGTATTGTGTACCTTCCCAGGCTACGTAGCCCTGCGCCCCTCCCAGGAAGATGCGCGTGCCTATGCCGATGGTGCGCAGGTGAGGGTCCTTCAGGAGAGGCGAGAGCTGTCCCGCGCTGGAATAGGTGGCGTTTCCGAACTTGGGCAGCAGCTTGCCCATATAGGTGAACAAGGTGCGCTCTGAAGAATTGGTCGCCACCCCGTAATTCTGGTAGGCGTTGCGGGGGTTGAACATGTAAGCCTGATTCACCGTCATCAACGAGATGTAGGTGTCAATCTCCTTGCGCGGATAGCAATCGGTTCCGTAGGAGATGGCCCTCAATCTCACTGGCCTACGGGCGATAAGATCCTCGATGACATGCGCTCCGCCATACTCCATATTGCCATCCTCGCGCAGTTCGGTGGCGCCTATATAGGCATCCACGGCCGCTATGCCAGTATAGGCAGGCACGTCGTTCAGCCACACCTTGGTCATCTTTATCGGGGGCTCCGAGTGCCCGAAGTTTATGAAGGCACCAGAAGAGCACATGGCCCCGAAGGTGCCGGTGGTGACCACGTCCACCTCCTTGGTGGCCTTGGCCACCCCCTCCCGTTGCACCAGCTCGATCGCCTCCTCCGCGGTCATGACCACCGCGTCTCCCTTCTTGATCTTCTGGTTTATCTCCTCGTAAGTGCGCTTCATCTTGCCGCCCCGGTCCCATGCTCTATGAGCGCTGCCATCGTCATTAGCTCCCTTCTAGCCCAACATCCCTTGGGCATAGGCCAGCTCGGCGTTTATCACCGAACCCCCTGCCCCTCCTCGGATGGTGTTATGAGAGAGGAGGAACAACTTGAGGTACTTATCCTTCTTTCGCACCCGTCCCACGGTGACCGCCATCCCCTTGGCCCTAGCGGGCTCGCCCGCGTTCACATCCCATAGGGGCTGAGGGCGGTCAGGCTCCTCACGCACGATGATGGGATGCTTGGGGGCTGAGGGCAGATCCAGACGCTGCGGTTCACCGCGGAAGTCTCTCATCACGCGCATGCACTCCTCCAGGTTAGCTTCTCTCCTGGTCTTCACCGTCAAAGCCTCCAGATGGCCGTCGTGCACGGGCACCCTGGCGCATGATGCCAGCACCTGTATCTCTGCCTTGTGTATCTGGCCGAGGTGATAGGTTCCCAGGATCTTCGCCGTCTCCTCCTCCATCTTCTCCTCCTCATTCTTTATGTACGGGATGACGTTGGAGAGGATATCCAATGAAGGCACGCCTGGATAGCCTGCGCCGGAAACGGCCTGATACGTGCTCACGACCACCTGCTCCACACCGAAGGCATCCTGCAACGCCCTCAGGGGAAAGACCATGCCTGTGGTGGAACAGTTGGCGTTGGTGACGATGAATCCCCCACGGGGGTAGGTCCTCTGCTCCTTGACGATCTCGAGATGCTCAGCATTCACCTCGGGGACGAGGATGGGGACGTCGGCATCCATGCGATGGGCGGAGGCGTTGGAGAAAACCGCAACTCCCGCCTCCGCCAGTTTGGTCTCCACTTCCCCTGCGACCTCGGAAGGCAGCCCCGAGAACGCCACCCTGCAGTTCTTGGCTATCTTGGGGATATCGATCTGCTCTATTCTGCGCTGCAGAGTCTCAGGCTTGAAGATGTGATCCTTGACCTTATTCACCTCGGCCAGCCTCTTCCCCTCCGATCTCTCCGAGGCATACAGCCCTTCCATCTCGAACCAAGGATGCCCTTCCAGCAGCTGCACGAAGCGCTGACCTATCATGCCTGTCGCTCCCAGGACCGCTACTCTCACCCTGCTCATTCTGTCCCTCCGAAATATTTCCGTCCCGTCTCCATAAGACGCTCGAACTCCTCTCCTTCCTCGGCCATGGCCGCCTGGCGGACCTCATCCAGCGATCTGACCATAAGGTCGAAGGACTCTCGCGTATGCGGATTGAGATGCTGTATCTCATAGTAAAGCTCTGGGTTCTCCATGGCCACCCGAGCAGCGGTGCAGGCCTGATGGCGGAAGGTAGTGGAGGCAGCCCTATCCAGCTCCTCGCGCGAATAACCACTCTTGCTCAAGGCGGTAAAGAAGGCTAAGTTCAGGGCGTGTGACATGCCTAGCACTATGGACATGAGCCGGTCATGCTCCTCCACCTTGATGGTGTGGACGTTGGCCCCAGTGTCGGAGAAGAGGGCCTTGGCCCCTTCCGTCCCCTCCGAGGAGCCGCAATCGCATATCAGTATATTCTTGTCCAATATGGAGATGGTCTCCGGACCGAACATGGGATGGACCGAAGCGATAGTGATACCTTTATCCACAGCCTTCCTCAAGGCAGGGAGGATGGGGTCCTTGATGGAGCATATGTCGAACACCAATCCCTTAGGCTTAAGGGCTATAACCTTCTCCAGCATGTCCTTGGAATTGGATATGGGGGTGGCAAGCACCACCACGTCGGCGCGCGACACCGCCCTCTTGAGGTCGTTCTCATAGGGGAAGAAGGTGGAGGATACTATGTCATTTACCATCACCTTGTGGCCTTGCGAATCGAAATGCCGACAGAGCCAGGCGCCCATCTTCCCTGAGCCTCCTACCACCGTAATCCTCCTTGGCTCGGCATGGGGAATGCGGAACTGCGCGTCCACGCTCTCATGGACTAGTATCCGGGCGATGCGGCGAGCCGCCTCCTCCGATATCCCTGCCTGTTTGGCCCTGGAGACGTAGCGAGCCTCCACCTGCTCCTCCACCCGCACATGCCTCACCGGCATGCCCTTGCCCACCTTATACTGCCCCATCTGCAGGGCCAAGCGCATGCGCTCCGCGATCAGGTCCATTATCTGGTTATCCACTTCCTCTATGTGCCATCTAATGGCATCGACGTTGTCTGGCAATGAAGCCCCCCCTTATCATCAGGTCCACCAGCACCAATGCCGTGGCCGCCTCCACGACCACCACGGCGCGAGGCACTATGCATGGGTCATGCCTTCCCTCGATTTTAAGCATGGCCTCTTTTCCCGCGCTAAGGTCCACCGTCCTCTGCTCTCGGGGAATGGAAGCGGTAGGCTTGAAAGCCACCTTGAAATCCAAGGGCATGCCGTTGCTCATCCCTCCCAGCACGCCGCCAGCGTTATTGGTCGTCGTCACCACCTTCCCTCCCTCGAAGCGATAGGCGTCATTGTTCTGCGACCCCCTAAGTCTGGCAGAGGAGAAGCCGCTGCCGAACTCCACGCCCTTCACCGCGGGAATGGCGAAAATGAACTTGGCCAGCTCCCCATCCAGGGTGTCGAAGAAGGGCTCACCCACTCCCACGGGCAACCCTTCCGCCAGGCAGCGCACCACCCCTCCCACCGAGTCCTGCGCTTCCTTGGCCGCCAATATCGCGGAGTACATGCGCCTATCGAGCTCGTCGCTGGCGGCGCGCGTCGGCCTCTTATAGACAACATCAAGTACATCTTCCAGGCGCCGCTCCTGGTAGTCGACTACTTCGCCTATCGAGAGGGTGTAGGCAGCGATCCTCACGCCCCCCTCTGCCAGCACCGCCTTGGCGATGGCCCCTGCCGCAACTAAAGGCGCGGTCATGCGCCCTGAGAACTGGCCTCCGCCGCGTATGTCGTGCGCGGGGCCGTATTTCATGAGAGCGGGATAGTCTGCATGCCCCGGTCTCGGCCTGGTCGAGAACTCTGCGTATTTGGAGCTGTCCTGGTCCTTATTGACTATGAAGATCTGTATGGGCGCGCCGGTGGTTTGCTCCTCCCAGATGCCGGATTGCAGCTGCACCATATCCTCCTCTGCCCTGGGAGTCCCGATCTCTGGAGAAGGGCGGCGCCGCTCCATCTCCCTCTGCACCATGTCCTGGGTGAGGGTGATGCCAGCAGGACAGCCATCCACCACACAGCCGACCCCTACTCCATGGCTGCTGCCGAATAGGGTCACACGAAAGCTATGGCCATAGCTGTTCATTCCACCAGCCTCATGTCTGCCCCTAGGCTTCTCATGTCCTCCAGGAATCTAGGGTATGATATCCTGAAGCATTCGCCATGCGTGATGGAGGTGGTTCCCTGCGCCACCATGGCTGCCACCGCCGCGGCCATGAGTATGCGGTGGTCCTCGAGAGAGTCCACGATGGCACCGTGCAGTCTTGCAGGGCCTTTTGTCAAGCAGCCATCCCTGGTCTCGCGCACCTCCGCCCCCATGGCCTTGAGGAAGTTCGTGGTGGCGCGGATCCTGTCGCTCTCCTTAAGGCGCACATGCTCAGCATTGACGATCTCCGTCGTGCCCTTGGCCTGGGTGCCTATCACGGCCACGATGGGGAACAAGTCGGGAGCGTCCGCCAGGTCCACCGTTATGCCTTCAAGCTCGCCCTGAGACACCCTAATCGAGCTCTGCCCCCTCCTCACCTCCGCTCCCATCTCCTCTAGGATGTCGACGATGCGCTTGTCGCCCTGCCTGTCCTGGGGATCCAGGCCAGTCACGGACACACCTCCGGTTAACGCTCCAGCGGCCAAGGGAAAGGCGGCGGAGGAGTAGTCGCCCGGAACACGATAGTTCTGAGGAGCGTATCTCTGCCGCCCCTCCACCACAAACCCCTTCTCATTCATCTCCACCCTGGCCCCGAAGGTGCGCATCATGCCCAGGGTTATCTCCACGTAAGGCCGGGATTTCAGGGGGCTGGTGAGCTCTATCTCCGTGTCCACCTCTTTCAACGCGGAGGAGATGAGCAGGGAGGAGATGAACTGCGAGCTCACATCCCCTTTGATGCTGCATCTGGTGCCTTTATTCGGCCCTCTCACCACCAAGGGTGCCAATCCATTCCCGCGGGTAGAGAAGCATTCCACTCCCAGCTGGCGCAATGCATCAATCAGGGGTTGCATCGGCCTCTTGCGTATGGAAGCATCGCCTGTGAGTACGGTGGCACAGGGAAGCAAGGAAGCTATCCCGGCCATGATGCGCATAGTAGTTCCTGAATTCTCGCAATCTATGACATCCTCGGGGCAGCTCAGCCTCCCCCCATCCATGATCACGTTCGGTCCCTTGATCTCCACCTTGGCCCCGAAGGAGCGCGTCGCGCTCAAAGTGGCCAGGGTATCACCGCTGAGCAGCACCTCCTTTATTTGCGAGCGCCCGTCGGCGAGCAGTCCAAGCGCCAGCGCCCGATGCGAATAGCTCTTGGAAGGGGAGGCGGTGATAGTACCGCTGGCCTGAGATGGATTTACCACCAGCCTCATCTCTTGACCTCCGGTTGGTAAAGTTCTGCCACCATGATTTCCTCGGGTAGGAAGAGCTCTCTTATCATTCCTACTTTTTCCCGTTCCACCAGAATGACCGTGGCTGGTCCTGTGCCAGATAGGCCCGCGGCATAGGCGCCCGCGCCTAAGGCGCGATACATGGCATCCAGGCTCTGTCCCAAGGCAGAGGAATAAGCCAGGGAATTGATGAGCATGGCCTCGGCGTAACGGCCTTTACGGGCGCGCTCGAAGGCCGCCTCGGCGGCGGGGGCGATGGCTCTTATCCTATCCAAGGGTAGGGAGGACTTGCGCACCTGATAACCAGGGACGTGTATCACGGCTACCAGGCCTGCCGGGAGTAAGTCCTGTCTCACCACTCTCTCCCGCCTGTTGTCCGTGAGCACCACGCCTCCCAGCATGGAGGCGCAGGCGTCGTCGAACGCTCCTGTGACCGACACCTTGGCCTCGATGGCGCTCTTGGTGCCGATGCGCACCGCCTTAAGGGGGTCCACCTTTATTCCTAATGCTTCATAAGTTGCCAGGACCACGGCGTTGGCCGCGGCGCTGGAGCTCTTCAGCCCGCGGGAGATGGGTATCTGCGACCTGGTCGTCACCGTGGCTCCGTAACCTTGCCTCGGCGCCTCCCGGTTGAGCACGTTGAGTACGCATCTCTCCACCAAAGCGGTAGGCTCCCCCTCGAATCCCTCGATGATCACATTTATCTTCTTGCTGTAGTCCAGCTCTACTTCGGCTTCAGTAATCAGGTTCAAGCCGAATGCTGCCCCTTTCCCCGCGGCGATGGCGTTGACTATGGTCCCCGCTCCATGCGACCTGCCCTTCCCCTTCATGCCCTCGCCTCCCTTATGGCGCTGAGCATCACCTCAACTCCTACCTGGGCATCGGTCCAAAGAGCGAAGGAACGCGCCGCTTGATGCACCAGCATGCTCTCTCCATTGGCCGTTATAGCCCCTCTTTGTTTAGCGAACCTGAGAAGCTCGGTCTCAGGAGGATTGTAGATGGTATCCATGACGAACTGGCCTGGCCGTAGGGTCTCGATGGGTAGGGGTAGCTGCTTCGGGAATCCCTCCATCCCCACGGGGGTGCAATTGATGATGATATCGAATTCCGTTTTCCGCAAAGAATCCTCTCCCAGCGCTGCGCATCCCTGGAAGGCTTTGGCGAGCGCCTCAGCTCTCGCCTGGGTGCGGTTGTATATCCAAACCTCCGCGCCCGCGGAGGTAAGAAAGGAGCAGGCCGCCCTGGCCGCTCCTCCAGCCCCGATGACTAGGGCCCTCTTGCTGCGGGGCTCTATGCTCTTCTCCTTGAATGTGCTCTCTATACCGTACACATCTGTGTTATGGCCTATCAGCCTACCTCCCCTGACCACCACCGTGTTCACCGCGCCCACCACCTCTGCCGACGAGTCCGCCTGATCCAAGAGAGGAATGATGGATTCTTTATAGGGGATGGTGACGTTGAATCCCTTGATTTCATATTCCAGTACCACATCGATGAAATCCTCCAGCTCTTCGGGGGGGAGGTCGAAGCGAAGATACTTGCCTGAAATCCCAGCGGCTCTCAGCGCAGCCTGGTGCATGGTGGGTGAGAGGGTATGGCCCAAGGGATGACCTACTATCCCCAGCACGATAGAGTCTTTAGAAAAGGAACGCATGGTAGCCAGGTCGATCTGTCCCGGTGCTGTCTCCTTGCCTTTGCACAAGGAGGCGTAGGTGAAAGCGCATCCAAGGCGATCAGCGCGGATCCGCGTCAGCTCTCCCATCTCACCCATACCTATGAGGACGAATTGCTTGCCCGTGGCGGAGTACATCTTGGCCGCTCGGGCCAAGCTCAGCAAATCCCTCGCCCCCCTGATCATGAAGGCCGCTTTAGGCAACGCCTCCTTGGAGGAAGCCAGGACCAGCTTCTCCACGATGCTTGACGGCGGAGGCGTGCCGCTAAAATCATGATAGGAGCAAATCATGCTCGCCCTCTTCAGCTCCCGGTAGCGGTGCTTCATGAGCTGCGAGCCAAGCTCAGCGTCCAGAAGGTCGAAGCCAGAGCGAAGGCACTTGCGGAAGAAGCGCAGCCTCTCTTCTTCCCCTCCTTCGAATCTACCCCCATGCGAAGCCAGGCGCAGCGTGGCTATCTTGGGAATATCGATTCTCTTAAGGCACGCGAGATCCTGAGGAAGGGAGGGCATGGCGTCAAATCTTATCTCCACCAGATCAGCTCCTCCTTCCTTGGCCGCTTGGACGGCTTGGGCCGCCGCTTTCAAGTCCTGCTCCATTACAGAAACGCATATCTTGCTCATAGTTCGGTGATCGTCTCCGTTATGGCCTGGCCGAAGTGCCTTCCCCCTTCTTCCACCTTGACTAATATCTCCTGTCCCGGCTTGAGGTCAGAGATAGAGATGGGACCTTGAGGGGAGCATAAGCGTATGGTCTCGGCGTTCTGCAGTATGGTGGTGAACCTCCTCTCCCCCACCTTCACCTCCACCAGCAACAGCGGGCGGCGCTCTATCTTCGCCCTTCCCACCACCACGGCGCGCCCCCTCCCCTCCGAATCCACCGCCAGCACCTCATCTCCGCTCCTTATCTCGGAGAGATAGCGCGTCTTACCTGAGGGGGTGAGGATGTAAGCGTGCACCGCACCGGCATTGACCCTGAAAGGCCTGGAGGCCACATACTCACTCTCTAAGCTCTCCGAGCAGACCAGGAACAAGCAGGCGGATTGCGAGCCTACCAGCATCCCCTCGCCCACGCGCAGCATAGAGCAGGTGTCCACACACACCCTGTCCCCCACTCCCGCCGGTGCGATCCTGCTCACCACGGCTTTGCTCAGCTGCATCTTAGGCAGCTCCTGTTCCCGCAGCACCTGGAAATCCTTCAGCTTGGAAGGTGACGAGGGCTGGAGCACCACGCCCGACACCCCTACCTCCAGGGTAGCTAAGAATAGCTTCGCTTCCTCAGGGGTGGAGGCCACGGCCATTATCTTCGTCCTCGACTTCTGGAACTCGGCGATGAGGTTCTCCAGAGGGATGACGCGCCAGTCTTTGGCCTCTACCATCAGATGCTCCACCTTGTCCTTGAGGGCATAGGCTCGCTTCAGGTCCTCGTTGGAGCTCACCTCAATAAGCTCGCCCACCTTCTCCTCCTCCAGCAGCAGGTCCTTGCCCTTCAGGACGATAGCGTCGAACCGTCCCAGGCGCTTGAGCTCCTTGTCCTCCTGGCGGATCACTATCTGCACGTACCCCGCTTCCAAGGCGCTGGAGGTCGCCTTCTTGCGCTCTTCGTAGGTGGTCAGGTGGTCGGTCCTGACCCAAATGATCTTGGGCATGGCTGATCACTTTAAGAACTTGAGCGCTTCCTCGACCTCCATGTCATCCAGCACTATGGAGGAGATGGCGCGCGTGATGCCCACCACGTTGCGATGCTGGAAGATGTTGCGGCCTATGCTCACTCCCTTGCCGCCCGCCTCTATGGAGTCCTTGACCATTTGCAGAAGCTTCTCATCCGAGTCCATCTTGGGGCCTCCGGCGATGACCACGGGGGCCAAGGCTCCGCGCGTGACCTCGCGGAAAGTATCAATGTCACCAGTATAGTTGGTCTTGACTATGTCCGCCCCCAATTCCGTGGCCACACGAGCGCATTGCTTCAGCAGCTCTACGTCGAAGGCGTCCTTGATGTCCTTCCCCCGGGGATATGCCATCACAAGCAGAGGCATGCCCCATTCGGCACAACTCTTCGAGACCTGCCCGATGTCCTTGAGCATCTCCGGCTCATCCTCATTGCCCAGGTTGACATGGACGGAGACTGCGTCCGCGCCTATCCTTATGGCCTCTTCCACCGTGGCCACCAGCACCTTGTGATTGGCCCATGAGCCAAGATTAGTGGAGGCGGATAAGTGGAGGATGAGACCGATGTCGCGGCCGTAAGAGCGATAGGAATAGGGAACGGCCCCTTTGTGGAGCACTATGGCTGTGGCCCCTCCCTGGGAGACCATGTCAATGGTCCCGCGAAGGTCCACCAGGCCCTGTATGGGCCCCATGCTCATACCATGGTCCATGGGGACGATGACCGCTCGCCCCGTCCCTCGGTCGATGATCCGCTCCATGCGCACGTTCTTGCCAAGCAGCATTGTCATGCACCCCTATTCCGCACCGTGTCAATATGTATCACGCATATATCCCTTTCGTAGGTTGGTCCTCTTCGTGAGCAAGTAGATATGATGAATGCTAAGGTTGGTGCCACCTTATAACCTTGTGCTTGGAGAGGCCATATGCCTTTCCTGACCTAATCTGGACATCCGGCTCGATCCGTAACAGCTCATTCCACGAGAAAGAGAAGAGTGTTGAGCTTCTCATTCTCCTTCTGCGAGATTCAAATCTCATCATTCTTCTTAACCTAACCTTTTTTAAATATTCATAATAAGATAATATCCTGGAAGCCCTAGATGATATGGTGGGATTCGGAATCCTCAAATCCAAGTGTCCTTGGTGTGATTTCCTACCTCGAAAACGACTAAATAGAAGCTGAAAATGCCTAAAACGGGGCATCTCAGTGCGAAGAGGGTGTAGAAATTTCGTCCTATGAAAGCCATTTTTTCTTATCTTTTATTTGCAAAAACCAATAGCTTACAATTTATCAATTAAAAGGTTGGTTGAAAGACGATTCTTATGTGGAAATTGTATAATGGCTTGATTGCAGATCATGATATTAGAGCTGATTTCTAATACCGTTTTTGCATCAGTCGGGTCTTGGAAAATTCTATCGATGCTAAACTGGAACTTCGGTTGGAAAGAAAAACCTTCGAATACTACAGCAGCCATCTCATTTGCGTAGGCGGAACCTGGAACCTACTGAAATACGTAGCAATGGAGAAACTGCCCTTTATTCCAACAGAAAGCGAAATCGATCACCTAATCGTCAGACACGAAAACAAAACAAGCGCCTTTCTTCAACTCCTAGAAAAACAGGCGCAAGATGTGGGCGAAGCGTGGCAATTCAAATGGACAGACATCGACATCGAGCGCAACACTGTAGGAATAACGCTAGAAAAGCATAACAACTCAAGAACACTCAAAATCTTCCAATGCATAAAAGAATGAGTTTACTTGGCCTATCGAAAACCTCAAAATGCGTCTTCAGCGGAACCAGTTGAAAATCACCACGAACTTATTGGAAAGTGGCAGAAAATCGCAGCAATAGGCAGCAAAAAACCGCGCCTAACAAAATCATCTTTCACACGCTACGCCACCGGAATGCAACCATGGAGTACCACAAACCCCTCAACATACTCCACATTATGCAAATCTCTTGGTCGCGGTAACATCACGAACATCCTCAAATACACCCAGATAATAAACTTCACATACGAGGAATACAACGTAAAAGCAGCCTACACAGAATAAGAGCTATCCAGCTTTCGAAAGCAGGCTTCGAGTACATCTGCGATTATAATCAAAACAAAATCTTGAGAAAAAGTGAATTAATCATCACCTCTCGCCTTAACGAAAATGGTGGGGTCTTTCCGTTATGGGCGGATCGGTTTTGAAGCTCAGAATCGATAGCGACTTCTATGTAAACCCATTTTTTGAGACTTACGATGGTTAATTATTATTTTATTCTTGATGTTGAAAACTTTATTAGTATGGGTAGCCATACTAGGTATGGGTACCCAAACATGTATTTTGATCCACGGCCAAAAACAAAAAAAGAAGATCTATACAATCGTGAGAAAGAACTTAAACAGTTTTTCAAGGCAATTTCTTATTCATCTTTGATTGTGGTTACTGGTCTTCGTCGGACGGGAAAGACGTCTTTTGTCAACGTTGCGTTAGTTGAGAGTGATTGCCCTTTTGCCATTTTGGATTTGCGCGGATTGCCTTTTAATCCTTCTTATGCTGATATTGTCCGGAGATTGGAAGCAGCTTTTAGACAGATTAATCGAAAATGGCTCTCTGATTTTTCAGAGGCTTTAAAACATTTGAAGGGCGTGTCATTTCTTGGTAACGAGTTGAGCTTCGAGTGGGGTAAGGCAGGAGTGGACCTGGCTGAGCTTTTCAGTGAGATCGACAAGTGGGCTGAAAAGAAGAACAGAAAATTTTTGATTGCATATGACGAAATCCAGGTTATTCGTGGAGATAAGTGGATGCTCCATTTTCTTGCACATGTTGTTGACTCTTACCATAATATTGTGGTCGTGGTGACAGGTTCAGAGGTTGGCGTCTTGTTTGATTTCCTGGGTCTTGATCAACCTAACTCTCCTTTGTACGGAAGACATTTTGTTCAAGTTCAAATGACAAATTTCTCTGCCAGTACGGCAAAGGACTTCCTTGTTTCTGGGTTTAGGCAGATCAAGCTGGAGCCCAGCGCTGAATTGTTAGAGTACGCTGTCAAAAGGCTAGATGGGGTTCCGGGGTGGCTTACGCTGTTTGGTGTAAGGTGTCGAGACAGAAATGATTGTTCAAGGGAGCTTGTAGATGAGGTTGCTTCTGAGGCTGGAAAACTAGCGAGGGAAGAGGTTTTGAAGATTGTGGCCTTGTCTCGGCGTTATGGTGCTACTCTGAATTTTCTCGCGAGAATAGGTCCAGCCACTTGGTCGCAAATTAAGTCTGTGATTGAGACCAAGGAGGCGCGATCAATAACAAATCATGCTGTTACAACCGTTCTTAAAAATCTGTGTAATATGGGCATAGTAATGAGGATTGACAACAGATATGTGATATCTGATGTACTTTTAAGTGAAGGGATTAGAGAGGATCCTCTGCCTGAATAGTTATTTTTGGTCATGGAAGCTGAAACATGGTTAAAGGAATTCAGGGGTAGGGGTACCCATACAAAGTATGGGTGGGCATACTTTTATGTTTCAAATTTTTCGCGAAATTAACAAAGTCAGCTAGGAAAAGGCATATAACACAAAAAATCTGGGAGGCTGAATGGGGTCTTTGGTTTGTGACACCTTGTTGGGCGCTACAGACAATGCTGACCCGACAATTCTGATTAAAGGCGGAAACATGGTAGTCTACATTAAGTAAGCCCACCTCCAACAGTTCTCGCTTTTTCCTTTTTTCAATCTTTTCAGGCGGTTTAAATGGTATTTCTTACCTTAAGAACGACTGGAATGAAGCTGAAAGGGCTCTAATCCGGGCAACTCGTTGCAGAGGAGAGGTTACGGACCCGATCTTTTGAAAGTCTCTTTCCTTTCTTATTTTTCTGAAATCTTCAATGCACGCTCCCAATGAACTTCGCTAAAACCAAGAGGATGAATTTATGAGGCTTGATAAACAAATTGACACATGGTCGTTTTGACTTTAGAAAAAAGCAAAAAAGCATCAAAATGCGATTAAAAGTATATTCATCGTTATCGTTAGCGTTATTCCAGAACAATACTTATCCCAATTCTTGAAAAAAATAGATTTCAATAACTTATATAAATTACAATGGTAGGAAAGATGAGAAATTGAGCAGGGAATTTTTAAGCGATGAAGTGGGGTTATTCAGTTTACAACAGGAATATCTAAGGATCTTCGGCGGGACACGTCTTTTCACAAAACTAGCCGAGATGGAATGAAGGCCTGAGGCGGGGAATGGGCGCAACATTCATGATGGCTCGAGCGCTCGCCCCGCTCAGCATCCCCTCGGCTTTTTTTCCAGCCAATCCTTGACCGCTTGCAGCAGATCGATGAAGGTGGCGCGCGCAGGCATCACGTCCACCCTTATCCCGTAGGACTCCAACGTCTCTTTGGTGGGAGGGCCTATGGCTCCTACTATCTTAGCGGATAAGGAGCGCATCACTGCATCCATGCCAGATCTCGAGGACCAAGTATCCAATAGGATGCGGGCTGAAAGGGATGAGGTGAACAGGAAGACATCCACCTCTCCCCTCTCGCCATGATCGATCAGCCGCTGCAGATCCTCCGCTCCCTCGCGTCTCATCAGGGAATAGACCACCACTTCGTCAGCCTGCAGTCCGGCTTGCCTGAGCCCTGGAAGCAAGGCGCCCGAGCCCTGATCGGAGCGCAGTACGTAGCATCTGGCTCCAGGTCGTGACAACTTTTTGGCGTATTGCACCAGG
This sequence comes from Methanomassiliicoccales archaeon, assembly GCA_038740345.1. Taxonomy (NCBI): domain Archaea; kingdom Methanobacteriati; phylum Thermoplasmatota; class Thermoplasmata; order Methanomassiliicoccales; species Methanomassiliicoccales archaeon. The sequence continues at coordinate 34,383 of JAVYMA010000001.1, read as the reverse complement.
CCTTCGGAAGTGAACTCCTCGGGAATGCCCTCTGCGTGCAACCCTTCCTTCTCCAGCTTCCTGCATGTCGCGGGTCCGATGGCCACTATCTCGGTTCTTCGGAGGTGCCGGAGGAAATCCTCCCTGGCAGATCGGCGCTGAGCCAGATCCAGGGCTGACTGCACCGCTGTGGCCGAACTGAACATGACCAGATCCACCCTCTCCTTCCGCAGCTCATCCAAGAAGAAGTCGAATGCCTCGCTGTCCCTGAGCTCTATCTCGATGGGCGATGCGCATATGGCTTGGAAGCCGAACTGCTCAGCTAAGCGCATGGACTCCTCAAGCCTGTCCTGGGGGCGCATTATGGCCACCAATGTCATGCCAGATCCCCCAAGACCTCGCGCATGCGCGCCACCTCGCCCACCACGATCACCGCTGGTGCTCCCATCCCCAGCGACTCGCACACCTCTGCTACATTCCCCAGAGTGGCCACCGCCGTCCTCTGCCCTGGTAGGCTCCCTTTCTCCACCACTGCCACGGGGGTCCTACGGTCCATCCCCGCTTCTATCAGGCGCTGCATGTTTTTTCTCAAATTGGACATGCCCATGAGGATCACCAGGGTCCCCCCTGCCTTCCCCACCTGGGCCAGGGCTCCCCAATCTATGGACTCCTCCTCCTTCTCCGCGCTCTCATGCCCGGTGACGAAGGTAACATGGGAGGCCATCTTCCTGTGCGTTACAGGTATCCCAGCCATGGCGGGCGCGGCGATGGCGCTGGTCACGCCTGGTATGAGGTGTACCCTGAGGCCGGCGCGCCGCAAGGCCTCCGCCTCCTCACCTCCTCGTCCGAAGAGGAAAGGGTCGCCACCTTTCAAGCGCACCACCTTTTTACCTTCCCTGGCCTTCTTCACCAATAGCTCATTTATTTCCGCCTGCTCCGCCTTATGGCCGCAGCCGCGCTTGCCCACATCGATGACCTCGGCCTCCTTGGGCGCCTCGTTCAGAAGCGCCTCCCCTATCAAGGCGTCGTGCACCACCACCTCGGCCCGCCGCAGCGCTTCCAGCCCCTTAAGCGTAAGAAGGCCTGGATCCCCGGGGCCTGCCCCTACCAGGAAGACCTCGCCCGTTTGAGCGCAGGTGTCACGTGCGCTCTCCTGGAACCTCCGCAAAAGTTCTTGGGCGAAGCTCTCCAGCCCCTGCTCGTCGCCAGGCTCGAGGTCGGCCTCGGAGGAGACGAGGCGCCCCCCCTCCTCATCCATCATCTGCGCCCTGATGGACATGCCGCGTTCGGTCAGTCTGGCCAGCACTCCTATAGGAAGATAGCAGCCTCCTCCCAGAAGACCTAGGACTCTCCTCTCCGCCTCCACTTCTATGCGGGTGGGGAAATGGTCGATGCGCCTGAGCTGATCGAGGAAGCCACAGCCCTCGGCGCACACCACCGCTATCGCGCCCTGGCCTGCCGAGGGCACGAACACCTTAGGGTCCAGCGCATGACAGCGCACCTTCAGGTCCAATCGCTCCAGGCCTGCCTTGGCCAGCACAATGGCATCGTATTCACCCTCGCGCAGCTTCCTCAATCGTGTGGTCACATTGCCTCTGAGATCCTTGACCGTGAGATCGGGGCGAAGCCTCCTGAGCACCGCGGCGCGCCTTACGCTGGAGGTCCCCACTACCGCTCCTGGAGGGAGCTTCTCCAAGGGTTCTTCTGACACCAGCACATCTTCCACCGGCCCGCGGGGCAGAACGGCCGCGATCACCGTTCCCGGGGTAAGGGCCACTGGCATATCCTTGAGGGAGTTGACTGCGGCGTCTATCTCTCCCTTCAATATAAACTTGTCCAGTTCCTTGGTGAACGCTCCTATCCCTCCTAAAGAGCGGAGCGGTCGGTCCCTGACCTCGTCCCCTGTGGTGCGCACCTTCCTCAGCTCCACCTTGAGCTCAGGGCAAGCCCTCGCTAAGGCCTCCATCACCATCCTTGCTTGTGCCATCGCCAGGCTGCTGCCCCTCGTGCCCAGGATCATCAGCGCACCTCCTGCAATGAGGAAGCGTAGGCCTCCACCGTCCTCCTCACATCAGCGGATGAATGCGCTGTGCACAGGAAGCAGGTCTCCCATTGGGAAGGGGGAAGATAAATGCCATGGTCTAGTAGGAAGCGGAAGAGGCGCATGAATCTCTCGCCGTCGCAAGTGAGGGCGGAGCGGTAATCCCGCACTTCATGTCGCGTCAGGAACAATTGGAACATGGAGCCGATGCCCTGCACTTGGAATTCCAGGCCGAGTTCCCGGCAGACGCGGGCCAGGCCTGCGCGCATCTCCTCTCCTCTCGCATTCAGATGTTCATGCCCCTCTCGAGCCAAGGCCTTGATGGTATGATAGCCGGCGGTCAAGCTCATGGGATTGCCGCTGAAGGTCCCTGCTTGATACACCTTGCCCAAGGGGGAGATGAAGGACATGATCTCTTTGGAGGCACCGAAGGCCCCTATGGGCATGCCCCCTCCCAATATCTTGCCCAGAGTGGTTATGTCCGCCCTCACCCCGAAAAGCTCTTGCGCCCCGCCCAGGGCCAAACGGAATCCCGTTATCACCTCGTCGAAGATCAGCAGCGCACCATGCTCGGTGCAGAGCTCCCTTAGCCCCTGCAGATAACCTTTCTCAGGCAGCACCGGCCCGATGTTTCCCAGCACTGGCTCAAGAATAACAGCCGCGACCTCCTCGCGGTTCGTTACCAGAAGCTGCCGCACCGCTTCCAGGTCATTATAGGGAGCGAGCAAGGTTTGGGATGCCACTTCTTCCAACACTCCCAGTGAGTCGGGGGCGCTATGAGTGGTGGCGCCCGAGCCCGCCCGGACCAGGACAGCGTCATGCGCTCCGTGGAAGCCGCCTTCGATCTTGACGATCTTTTTGCGCTGAGTGTATCCCCTGGCTAAGCGCAAGGCATGCATGGTGGCCTCGGTACCAGAGGAGACGAAGCGCAGCATCTCCACGTTGGGATAGTAATGTGAGATCATCTCGGCCATGCGCGCCTCCATTTCTATCGGCGCGCCATATAGGGTGCCTAGCTCTGCCTGGATCTGCAATGCCTTTACTACCTCTTCAGGCGCATGCCCCAGTATAAGAGGACCGAAGCCCAGGCAGTAGTCTATGTACTCATTCCCATCCACGTCGTACAAACGAGAGCCTTTTCCCCTCGAGATGAAGATGGGATAGGGAGCGAAGGCCCGCACCGGGCTCGACACCCCACCGGGAAGCAGAAGCTTGGCCTTCTCGAAGCATTGGCGGGAATGCTCGGTATTCACCAGTCACCCTCCTTAAGCGCCCGCGCCGCTTCTAAGGCGTGATATGTGATGATGATGTCGGCACCCGCTCGCTTGATGCTGGTGAGCACCTCCATCATGCCCCTTCGCTCCTCTAAAATCCCCTGTGAAGAGGCTAACTTCAGCATGGAGTACTCTCCCGAGACATTGTAAGCGGCAATGGGAGCAGGGAATCTTTCCCTGGCCCTGCAGATCACGTCGAGATACGGCAGGGCTGGCTTGACCATAAGGATATCTGCCCCCTCATTCAGATCCATCTCCATCTCCCGCAGCGCCTCTCGAGCGTTGCCTGGGTCCATTTGATGCGTGCGTCTGTCGCCGAAGGAGGGTTTCGAGGCCACGGCATCGCGAAAAGGTCCATAGAAGGCGGAGGCGTACTTGGCTGAATAGGACATGATGCCCACCTCCTCGAAGCCAGCTTCGTCCAGTGCATGTCTTATGGCTCGGACCTGACCATCCATCATGCCGCTCGGCGCCACCATGTGCGCTCCTGCCTTAGCCTGGCTCACCGCTATCCTGCCATAGAGTTCCAGGGTGGCATCGTTGTCCACCCTGCCCCCCCTCACCAGGCCGCAGTGGCCATGCGAAGTGTACTCGCAAAGGCAAAGGTCGCAGACGACGGTGAGTTGGCAATCGGACCTTATGCTCTTCACCGCTCTTTGCACCGGGCCCTGCTCTTCCCAGGCCCCGCTGCCCTCCTCGTCCTTATGCTGCGGCACCCCGAAAAGCAGCACCGATTGTATACCAAGCCGCTCTGCCTGCTTAGCTTGAATGGAAGCTTCGGAAGGGGGAAAGGCTTTGACTCCAGGCATGGAGAGGATCTCACGCGGCTCTTCCAACGTTTCATCCACGAATATGGGAAGCATGAGGTCCTCTACCCTCAAGGATGTCTCCCTTACCATCCGCCTAATGCTCTCTCTGCCCCTCAAACGTCGCAATCTCGTCTCTGGGAACATGCTTGGGTTCCTCCGCCTTGAATAGCTTCATCACCATGAGAGAGAGGTGGGGGTCCCCTATGCGCGAGGCCCCTTTAAGGTAGTCAGTAGGATCGGCCAGGAACCGGTTGATCAACGCCTCTGCCAAGTCATCCATGACTTCCTTGGGGTCGTCGCCCGCCCTCAACCTCCTGGCGGCCTTCTCCACCTCCCTTTCCTTGATGCCGTTGAATTTGGTGTAAAGGCATTTTATGGCCATTTCTGCTGAAAGCTCGTCCAGGCGGGTGCGCAGCTTCTCCATCTCCTCGGATATGATGCGCTCCGCGTCCTTGACCTCCGCCCTGCGCTTGCGCAGATTCTCCATGGCCACGTCCCTGAGTCCGTCAAGGTCGTAGAGCTGCACCCCTTCCAGCTCGCCTACCTCAGGGGCCACGTTGCGCGGCACGGAGACATCAATGATAATCATCGGCCTACCCTTCCTCAGGGACATGGCTGGGGCTATATGCCTTGGCTCTAGGATGTTGTGCGTGGCGGAGGTGGCGCAGATGACCACATCGCTCTCCGCCAGGAATTCGGTGAGGGAGTCGAAGCGCACCGCCTTGCCGTTGAGGGCGAAGGCCAGCTCCACCGCTCGAGAGTAGGTGCGGTTGGAGACGAAGACCGCTTCCGGCCCCCGGCCCATGAGATGCCTGGCGATGAGGGTTGCCATCTCCCCGGCCCCGATGACCAGTACATTCTTGCCTCGCAGATCTCCCACCTTGCTCTCCGCCAGCTCCACAGCTGCTGAACCAATGCTCACAGACCCCTTGTTCAGCCTGGTCTCGGCTCGCACCTTCTTCCCTACTTGGATGGCTTTACGGAAGGAGAGGGAGAGCAGCGGCCCGATGCACCCCTCCTTCTCGGCCAGCTCGAAGGCCTCCTTCACCTGCGATTGTATTTGATCTTCTCCTACGATCATGGACTCGAGGCCTGAGGCCACTCTAAGCAGATGACGCACGCTCTCCAGCCCGTCCAGGTATTGCACCAGGTTCTCCGAGCTATCGAAGGGCACGAAAGAGTTGATATAGAGCTCAAGAGCCTTCCTAGTGGCGGCCCAGTTGCAGGTGGCGGTGTAGATCTCCACCCTGTTGCAGGTCTTGAGTACCGCGCACTCCCTCACACCAGGGAGCTGCCTGACCGCACTTAGCATGTCTCGGGCGCTCTGCTTGCTTGCCATCTCCAGCTTGCCCATGTCCGCCCGCTTGTGCGTGATGTGAGCGCTAAGAATGCTATCCATCTCTCTCCCTCCATTTCGAAACGGCCAATTCGAACGCAGCCTGGGAGTTTGTTCTCAAAGCATTCCATACCTCATCGTCCTTGAGAACACTCCAAAGGAAGTCCTCCCTCCTCTCTTGTCCTTTGATGTTCTCTTTGGCCCAGGAGCGCAGCTTCTCTTGCAGCCTGACCATGTCCTCGAACTCCTTGGGGATCGATTGCTCCAGCCATTCTCGTATAAAGCGCGACATGGCCGGGCTGCGGCCTTCGGTGGAAACGGCAATGATGAAACCATCCCTGCGCACTACTGAAGGTATCAGGAAAGTGGACATGCCATCTGCTCGATTGCACCATTTACCCCTCACCTTGGCCTCCCGCTCGATTTGAGAGTTCAGCTCCTCGTCGTCCGTTGCCGCCACCACCATGTCAGCCGTACTAACGAATGCGGAAAAGGACTCATGCAGGTCAGCCTGCACGAACTGAGCGCCCGATACCTCAGAACGAGGAGCTTCCCTGTCGACCAATCGAACCTCAGCCTCCTGAGAGAGGTATCTGGCCTTCCGAAGCCCCACCTTGCCTGCCCCCAAGACTGCGATCCTCTTCCCTCTGAGGTCCAATAGCAAAGGAAGCATGAGTATCACGACCGAGCCGAATCATAACATCCGATATTATATGATTTCACTGCGCGTCTGAACAATCTAACTTTCCCCCGGATTTCGGTTGGATGATACATCCAACAATTATTTAAGTTAGTTGGAGGATACATCCAATTAATGGACCTCAAGGAGGTGGACAGGCTCAGGGGAGGCCCTACTCAGGAAGAGGTGATACATGTGGCCTTGGGCAAGCTGCGCCTTAGGCCGGACGACGTCTTCCTAGATTTGGGCTGCGGCACCGGTGCGGTGACCCTCGCGGCCGCCAGGTCATGCGCTAAAGTACATGCGCTGGACATGAGGCCTGAGGCGGTCGAGCTCACCAGGAGAAAGGCTGAGGAGGAAAGGCTGAGCAACGTCCAGGTGTGGCAGGGTGAGGCCCTGGACATCCTTCCTCGCATTGGCAGATTGGACGCGGCCTTCGTGGGAGGCTCGAAGGGCCTGGAAGGGATAATAAGAGCGCTGGTTTCCCAAGTGAGAAGGCGCTTTGTGATCGCCGCGGTGAAGATAGATACCCTGCATAACGCGCTGAGCTCGCTCAGCTCTATTGGCGCTTTGGAGGAGGCGGTCCACCTACAGGTAAACCGCTCCTACCCCATAGCCGGCGGTCACATGTTCAAGCCTATCGATCCAGTTTATCTTGTGATTGGGAGGGGTGTATGATGCTGGTGGCCGTGGGACTGGGCCCAGGGGAGAGCGATCTTCTCACCTTGAGGGCCATCGATCTGCTTAAGAGGGCGGACAAGGTCTTTGTCCCCGGCAAGATCGCCGCTCAGATAGTCTCTCCCTACGCACAGCCAGAGATTCTCGATTTCCCTATGACCGAGGATGAGGAAGAGCTGCAGGAAGCCATGAGGCGCAACGCGGACGTCATTGCCCCCCATGCCAAGGAAGGTCTGGTGGTGTTGGGGATATTGGGGGACCCCAATTTCTTCTCCACTTACAATCATCTGTACTCCGCTCTCAAAGAAAGATATCCTGAGGTGCAGTGCCGTGCGGAGCCGGGCATCAGCTGCATCACCGCCTTCGCCTCCCGCCTCAATCTGGCCGTGGATCAAGGTCTTGAGGTATCCGATGGTACGGAGCCGACCTGCCTGCTCCTGTTGAAGGTCAGGAGGCCGAGGGAGGCAGCGGCCAAGCTGCGTCAGCAGGGATACAAGGAATTCTTCCTAGCGGAGAGGATGTACATGCCAGGGGAGAAGATATATCGAGGGGAGGAGCTGCCGGAGCGTTCCGACTACATGAGCGTGCTTTTCGCGAGGAAGTGAGGATGGCCAGAGTTTTCTTCGTAGGTGCTGGGCCGGGCGATCCGGACCTGATAACGTTGAAAGGCGATGAATTGCTGAGGAGCGCTGAGGTGTTGGTGTACACAGGCTCTCTGGTCAATCCTGAGCTAATATCCAGATCCTCAGCCCCAATAAAGGTAGACAGCTGGGGCATGAGCCTGGAGGAGATAGTAGAACTGATGGCGAAGGAGGCCAAGGAAGGGAAGAAAGTGGTAAGGCTGCACAGCGGCGACCCCTCCATCTACGGCTCGATCGTGGAGCAGATGGTCGAGCTGGATAAGAGGGGGGTGGACTACGAGGTGATACCAGGCGTCTCGTCGCTCTTCGCCGCCTCCGCTGCCCTTCGTACGCAATACACTTTGAAAGGAGTGTCGGAAGCGCTCATAATCACCAGGCCCAGCGGACAGACTTTGGAAGACGACGAGCTGGAGGAGCTTTCGGCCCACAAGGCATCCTTGGTTATCTTCCTGGGCTCGGACCGAATTGAGGAGGTGGTCTCCAAGATCAGGAGGCCGCCAGACACGCCCGCGGCTGTGGTATATCACGCGTCCTGGCCGGATCAGAAGGTGATCGTGGGGACATTGTCAGACATCGCTGAGAGGGCGAAACGGGAAGGGATCTCGCGCTCCGCGCTCATCATCATCGGTGAGGTGGTCGATCCAAAGCTCCGTTACGAGAGGTCGGTGCTGTACTCATGAGGACAGTGGTAGTGCATGCGAGTCACGAAGAGGCAGCCGTGAGGGTCGCTCGTGCTCTGGGAGCCGATACGCGCCCTCTTGAGGGCAGCGCTCTGGAGGAGGCATTCCAGGAGTACGAGGCGGTGGTGGCCATCATGGCCGTGGGAATAGTCTTGCGCAAGCTCTGCCCTCTTTTGAAGGATAAGTGGAGGGACGCGGCCGTGGTGGTGGTGACGCCGGACATGAGATTCGCCATACCTTTACTGGGAGGGCATCACGGGGCTAACAGGATAGCGAGGCAGCTTTCCTCGTTAGGCATGATACCTGTAATATCCACGGCGACAGACGCCCTAGGCCGCGAATCCGTGGAGGAGCTGGCTTATCGTTTCGGAGCGGACGTGGTCAACAGATCCTCCACCCTTTCGGTAAATTCAGCTTTTCTCAAGGGCGATGTGCCCGTGTACGCCATCCACGGTCCTGCAATGATTCTGGCGGGAGAAGGCGTCTCCTTCTTGGTGAGGAAGGGAAGGTATTGCGTGGGCATCGGCTGCAACAGGGGCGTGACTGCAGAAGAGGTTAGGGAGGCAGTGTCCTCAGCCTTTCAAGAGGCGAAGATTAGTCAGGAAGATGTCTTCGCCTATGCCACCACCGAACGCAAGCAGGACGAGAAAGGGCTAGTACAAGGAGTGCGCCTCCTGGGCGGCAACCTGTTGTTCCTCGACGACGAGACGCTGAATTCGCAGCAGGGATGCTCCTCGTCCAAGGCGGAGATGATCGGGCTGAAGGGCGTGGCCGAACCGGCGGCGCTGGCGATTTCGAGGCACAAGAGATTGGTCCTGGAGAGGAGGGCGAGGGGCAATGTCACAGTCGCCATCGCGGAGTGAAAGCAAAGGCAAGCTCTATGTGGTGGGGACAGGCCCGGGGGACGTAGGGCTCCTGACTCCCCAAGCACGTCAAGCTATTAGGATAGCGGACGTGGTCCTGGGGCACAAGCTTTATCTAGACCTGGTGAGGGACGAGCTGGAGGGAAAGGAAGTAATCTCTTCTGGCATGGGGAGAGAGGTGGAGAGGGCCAGAGAGGCATTGCGTCTGGCCAAGGAGAGGACAGTGACTCTGGTGAGCGGTGGGGACGCGGGGGTCTACGGGATGGCCAGCATAGTGCTGGAGCTGGCGGAGAGAGAGGAGCCGGGAATTGAAGTGGAGGTGGTGCCAGGGATAACCGCCGCTAGCGCGGCCGCGGCACGCCTGGGCGCGCCTCTTTCAGGCGATTTCGTGGTGATATCGCTGTCAGACCTCCTCACTCCCTGGGAGGAGGTGGAGCGGAGGCTGGACTTGGCCTTTGAGATGAAGGTGCCCGTGGCCATGTACAATCCGCGCAGCCGGGGGAGGAGCGGAAACCTAGCCAAGGCGCTCGCTATCGCTCTCAAGCACCTCTCCCCGCAGACGCCGGTGGGGGTGGTGCGCAACGCCTATCGTCCGCAGGAATGCGTGTTCATTACCACTCTAGGTCAGCTCTGCGAGGACGATGGGATGGTGGATATGCATTGCACGGTCATCATCGGGGGGGAGAATAGCAGGATCTGGAAGGAGGGGAATCATGTCAAAGGGATCATCACGCCGAGAGGATATCACAGAAAGTATGTATATTGACCTGGGCGCGGACACGCCAGAGGGTCGTTCCATCTCATGGCGAAGCCGAATGCTCGCCCGTGAGAGGGTAGGGGATCAAAGCCCTGAGGACCGCATACGTCAAAGATGCTCCGTGGCGGTGGGCGACTTCGCCATGGCCGACCTGCTGCGCTTCCAGCACGACCCTGTGGGCGCGGGCGTCAGGGCGCTCAAGGTGGGCGCGCCCATCTTCGCGGACATTCGCATGGTCCAGGTGGGCATACAGAAGAAGGGGCATCGGAGCCAGGTGGATTGCCTGCTGGAATACGGGGAGGATCTGGCACAGGAGAGGGGCATAACCCGGAGCAGCGCGGGCCTTCATAGTCTCAGACCTCGCCTCGACGCTTCAATAGTGGTCATCGGCAACGCTCCCTCTGCCCTCTTGGTGCTTTGCGAGCTCATCAAGGAAGGGGTCAGGCCGGCTCTGGTGATAGGCTGTCCCGTGGGGTTTGTGAATGCCGCGGAATCCAAGGAGGAGCTGAGGCGCCTTGACATCCCCTCCATCTCTACCGAGGGCACCAGGGGAGGCACGCCGGTGGCCGTGGCGGCCATGAACGAGATAATCACCATCTTCGCTGAGGGCCAAAGAGAATGAGGGACCCGGTGACAGGCTACGAATACCCCGAGGAGTGGGTGCGAAAGTGCAAGGACCCCGCTGAGCTGAGCCTGGCGAAGAGCGGATTAGGCGTCCTGCTCGCCGATGGCAGAGTGCTCAGGAGGGGGTTCACCACCGGGACCACGGCCACGGCCGCGGTCAAGGCCTGCATACTATCATTATTAAACCACGTGGACAGGGTGGAGGTGGAGCTGAACTGCGGCCTGAGGGTGGAGGTTGAAGCGGAAGGTGATAATGGCATAGGCCAGGCCGTAAAGTATGCCGGCGATTATGTGACTGATGTTACTGCCAACATCGAGCTCCAGGCCAGATATCTAGGAGAGGCGAAAATGCTGGAGTTGCAGGCGGGAGAAGGGATAGGAAGATTGAGTCGAGACACTCCACTCTATCAAAAGGGCCAGGCTGCCATCTCTGCCAGTGCCATGTCGCAGATAGCAAGGAACGCGCAAATCGCCTTCTCCGCCGCAGGGTTGCCAGGCGCCAAGGTGGAGCTGAGTGCTCCAAGAGGCGAGGAGGTGGCAGCGCGTACCCTCAACCCTCGCATGGGCGTGGTGGGAGGCATCTCCATACTGGGCAGCACCGGCCTGGTGGAGCCGTGGGACGACCATCTAGGCCAAACGGTGATGGAGAGGGTGCGCAAGGCTGACAAGGTCGTGCTCACCACCGGGCGCATCGGCCTGAATCATGCCAGGCGCATGTTTCCCAGGCATGAGTCGATCCTGGTAGGCGTAAACATCGAGAAGGCTCTGCAAGAGGCGAGAGGTGAAGTCGTTCTTCTAGGTCTCCCAGCGCTCATAATGAAATTCATTGATCCGGAAGTGCTGAACGGAACGGGCGCGGCGACGGTGGAGGAGCTCATGCAGCATCCTGAGGGGAAAGCAGTACTAGAGCGCACTCTGGACAGGTTCAAGGAAAGATATCCTGTCGTAGGCATCGTGGTGGTGGACAGGAGCGGAAGGGTTCTAGGGGAGAGGGCGTGAGAGCGATGTTCCATTCTTTGAGGTCTTGATAAAGAGGGGTGGTGAGCTTGATAGTGGTAGGTGTGGGCTGCGGGCCCGGTTTCATGACCCAGTATGGCGCGGAGTGCATTCAGCAGGCCAAGCGTGTCTACGGCTCGGCCAGGGCCATAGAGCTGGCCAAGCCCTTCATCGCACCGGATTGCGAGGTGCACGTGCTGCAGGACTATTCCAACCTTGACAAGCTACCAGAGGATGCGGTGCTGCTCTCCACGGGGGACCCCATGCTGGCTGGCCTGGGCCATCTGGGGACGGAGGTGGTACCTGGCATATCTTCCATGCAGCTAGCCTTCGCCCGCTTGAGGCTGCCTTTGGTGAAGGCGGTGGTGGTGGATGGGCACAATTCCGATCCCTCGCAAGCGATCCAGGAGGCGGTGGGAGAGGCGCAGAGAGGAAGGATTCCATTCATCCTGGCTAAGCCTGGCTTTGACCTTTCCCTTCTCGCCAAGGAGCTGGAACAACACCTGCCCTGCTGCAAGATCGTGACCTGCGAGGAATTAGGCTATCCCAAGGAGACCATAACCTTCGGCACCCCGAAGGCGCCCCCCAAGGTCAAATCCGGTCTTTTCTCGGTGCTGGTGATCAGGACTTGAGCCTCCATCACAGGCCGCGGATAATGATCGCGGGGGAGCGCAGCGGCGTAGGCAAGACCACCATCGCCCTGGGCATCATGGCCGCGTTAAGGCGGAGGGGATTGAAGGTGCAGCCGTTCAAGGCCGGACCCGATTTCCTGGACCCCATGCATCATTCGCAGGTGGCGGGAAGGCCGTCGCGTAATCTCGACACCTGGATGTTCCCTGAGTACGTGCTAGAATCGTTCCTTCGCGCCTCGGAGGGAGCGGACATCTCTGTCATCGAGGGGGTGATGGGCCTGTATGACGGCTTCGACGGCCGCAGCGAGGAGGGAAGCAGCGCTCATCTGGCCAAAACGCTTCGTTGCCCTGTGGCCCTGGTGATCGGCGCCTCCTCCTCCTCGCGCAGCCTGGGAGCGCTCGCTCTGGGCTTCGCCTCGTATGATAAGGAAGTCGACCTGAGAGCGGTCATCTTCAATCGGATTAGTGGGGAGAAGCACCTTCAAATAGCCGAGGATTCATTGAAAGGGCTGCTATCCTTAGGAGGCATCCCGCAGAGGAAAGAGGCGCACCTTAGCAGCCGGCACCTTGGCCTCGTACCGGCGGAGGAGGAGGACAACTCCCAGCGGTATGAGGAGGCAAGGCGCATGGTGGAGGAGAATCTGGACCTGGATATGTTGGTGGAAATAGCTCGCTCTGCGCCGGACCTGGAAGGAGAAGTGTTCCCTCATGACAAAGAAAGTGCAGATTGCCGCATCGGCGTGGCCAGGGATGAGGCCTTCAACTTCTATTACGAGGACAACTTCGATCTGCTGCGCGCCGCGGGAGCGGAGCTGGAATTCTTCTCCCCCTTAAGGGAAGGGGTGCCTGACGTGGATGGCCTGTACATCGGGGGAGGCTACCCCGAGATCTTCGCTCAGCGGTTGGCGGAGAATGAGGAGTGCATCACCCGGATAAGAGAGGAATGCCTCGCAGGTGTGCCAGTCTACGCTGAGTGCGGAGGGATGATGTACCTCTGCTCCAGGCTCGTCGATCTCCAAGGGAATTCGCATCGCATGGCATCCGTTTTCCAGGAGGAGGTGCGCATGGGGGACAGGCTGCAAGCCCTGGGATATGTGAGGATGCGAGTGCTGCGCGACAACATCCTCTCCCGTCAAGGGGACGAGATCAGGGGGCATGTGTTCCATTATTCCTCCGTTCCCAGTTCGGAAACGAGGGCCTGGGCCTATGAGCTGAGCAAACCTGGCGGAATATCGGGGAGGATGGATGGCTTGATGAGGTGCAATACTCTCGCCTCCTATTCGCATCTGCACTTCGGCACGGATCCAAGGATAGCGAGGCGCTTCGTCGAGGCCTGCACAGGAAGATGAAGCGACCTCGCTCTCCGCTCATGGAGCAGAAAGCCTGTCGTGCGCGTTTTCCTCTGAGTGCGGAGGCCTCAGGACGGGAGAAGATTCTCCACAGGAAATCATTGGATGGATAAGCCATCCATGCCTAGCCAGCATCTCATTCTCATCAAACTTTTTATCAGAGTTTATTCATTGACAAAGGCCTAGTAAGGCCGATTTGCAGGCAAAAAGGAAAGGAAAAGGGAAAGGAGCGTTAAAAGATGAGAATGGGCGTCCTTGTGGTAGGGCATGGGAGCAAGCTAGCTTACAATCGAGACCTGGTGGTGCGCATGGCGGAGATACTGGAGAGCAGGAAGGAGTTCGGGCCGGTGGAGGCGGCTTTCATGCAGCTCAACCAACCGGACATAAAGACGGGAATAGCCAATCTGGTCAAGAGAGGGGTCGATACCATCTACGTGCAGCCCTGCTTCCTGGCTTCGGGCATACACCTCACCGAGGACATCCCTGGCGAGCTAGGCTTGAAGAAGGGCCAGAACGAAGGCGAGATGATGATCGAGGGCAAGAAGATAGTCCTGAAGTACTGCGGTCCCATCGGCGCGGATGAGCGCATCGCGGACATATTGTCCGATCGCATCAAGGAAAGGATGAAGAAGGGGTGAGCTTGAGGGTACTTCTTCTTGACCTCACGCACGGCGCGGAGGTCCTGGCCCGAGAATATCTAAGTCAGGGGCAGGAGGTGACGGCGGTGGACGTGTATCACACCGCTCCTCTGGCCATGAAGAGGCAGCTGCGGGAGGAGGGGATCAGGGTGCTTTCGGCGGCCCCCAGGGAGCACTTCGACCTGTTGGTGGCCCCAGTGCACTGCCCGGATCGCTATATCGGAGGAGCGAGCTTCGACACCAGGCTCACGCATCACGAGGCTGTAGGGCGGCTGGCGAGGTTCAGCGTCCCGGTGGTGGAAGTAACGGGATTGGGGGCGAAAACCTCTACCGTGCACCTCCTGGCGCATCAGCTGGCCTACGCGGGGAAGAAGGTCCTGGCCCTCAGCAGCCGGGGCGCCTTCTTGGTAGATAAGACGGGCACCAAGGTGTTAGAGCCTCGCTCCAGCATCGCTCCCGCCTCAGTGCTGAGGATGAGCAAGGTGCGCATGGGACAGGACATCGCCGTACTGGAGGTGAGCCTGGGGGGGACGGGCAGCGCTGACGTGGGCATCATAACCTCGCTATCACATGATTATCATATCGCGCAGGGCACGCGCCGCGCCTCTGACGGCAAGAAGCAGATGCTGACTTTGATGAAGGAGGGAGGCACAGCCCTGTTCCCGGCCGCAGAAAAGGATATCTGGCTCCCCCATCTCCCGCAAGGCAGGAGAGCTATCACCTTCGGACGCGGAGGTGATGTCCAATTGCTCCTCCCGGAGGACATGAGATTGGGTCAGCCAGTGCACGCCGCCTTCCGCTGCCCCGAGTGCCTCTACGGCTTCAGCATGCCAGGCGATTTCTTGGGTGCTGCGTACTCCACCGCCCTTGAGGCCAGCTTCGCCGCACTCATGGCGATGAACGAAAACCTGGACCTGGCCATGGAATCATTGGAGCATTTCCATGGGATACCGGGAAGGGGCGAGCTGCAGGCCAGGCAGGGAGGATGGACGATCAAGGAGCGCAACCCCGGGGTGTCGGCCTCTTCCCTCGAATACCTGGTATCGGTGCTGGAGAGGGATTATGGAATCAGGGACTTAGGGGTGGTGGTGGACCCAGTGAGCGTAAAAGTGTGCGAGAAGCTCGACCTGAAAGCTATTAGAGACGCCCTCGGCCAGCATCCAAGTGTCGAAGGTCTTTACCTTTCCGAGAACGCCCCCGAGCAGCATGAGGGCTTCGAGCTCATTGCCTCGCAAAAGGATGCCGAGTATAAACATGAGGTGCTGCTCTGGTGCATGAAAGAGGGGTTCACATGACTGAAGTGCTGCATCCCCGTCCCAATCCTATCGTGGCCGCCATGTACACCTTACGCGACCTGGAGGCGGAGGTGGTGGTCATGCACGGCCCTGCTGGCTGCGGCTTCATGGCCTCCCGGCGCCTGGAGGAGGCGGGGGTGAGAGTGGTCACCACGGGGATGAGGGAAGGGGATCTGATATTCGGGGCGGAGGAGAAGCTGGTGCGGGTCTTGGCACAGGTGGAGCAGGAGTTCCATCCCAGATTAGTGGGCATCGTGGGCACCTGCGCCTCCATGATCATAGGGGAGAATCTCGACTCCGCCATCAAGAAAGCGGGGCTGAAGGCGAAGGTGCTGGCGGTGGACACTCACGGCTGCGCGGGCCCGAACACGTCGGGCGCGATCAGGACCTTGGAGGTAGCGGCGCAGCAGGGAGTCATCAGCCAGGAGGAGTATTTGCGGCAGAAGGAGATGCTGACCCGAGCGACACTGATAGAGGCGGACAGGGGCCTGACCTCCCGCCGGTACCTCGAACCCCATCCCGGCGCCACCAAGCTGAGCGTGGCCTTGGAGATAGTAAGGGCGCTGCGCCAGGGCAAAAGGGTCAGCGTGACCTTGAATGCCAAGAAGGAGACGGCCTTCGGCTTCGCGGACGTGATGCGGGCCGTGGAGTACGCGCGCTCCAGGGTGGGCGGGGAGACGCTGCACCTGGGCAACCTGTCCACAGAGATTGGTCTGCCCCGCATACGCCGCTATGCGCGAGAGATCCAAAGGGACCTCAAGGAGGCGGATGTCGAGCTCGCGCTAATAACCGGAGGCTTGGACGAGTACCCCGTGGCGGGAGAGAGGGCGGCACGCTTCTTGGAGAGGGAAAGGGCCGATCTGCGCATCTTTGCCGGCCTGCCTCACGCCGTACCAGGGATAACACCTGAGGACATCCTGGTCACGGATCAGCCCCGGGAGCTGCGCAACTACATCGATAGAGGGTTCGCCAAGAGCGTGGGCGAGATAAACACGCACGCCATGGTGATGAGCGCCCACGGCATCCTGAAGAACGAGTTGGGCGAGACCATCAGGCAGATAGTTGATGGGGGGATGGCCTGAGGCAGATAGCTATCTATGGGAAGGGAGGCATCGGCAAGTCCACCATCTCCGCCAACGTGGCGGCCGCGCTGGCGGAAAAGGGCCTGATCACATGGTACGTGGGGTGCGACCCGAAGAGCGACGGCTCCATGACCCTGCTGCGTGGGCAGAGGGCGCAGGCCTTCCTGGAGATGATGAAGGGGACGGGCCAGGGGAAGCCCTATGAGGTCGCTGTCGGATATGGAGGGGTGCGCTGCGTGGAGGTGGGGGGGCCGCTGGCAGGCGTGGGCTGCGCGGGAAGGGGCATAATTGTAGCCGTGCAGGCGCTCTCCAAGGATCATTTCTCTAAAGAGAACATAGATGTCATAATCTACGACGTACCAGGGGATGTGGTGTGCGGGGGTTTCGCGGCGCCGCTGCGGGAGAGGTACGCGGACGAGGTGTATATCGTGACCAGCGGCGAGTACCTGTCCCTATACGCAGCGAACAACATCGCCAAGGGGCTGCGCAACCTGAACGTCAAACTGGGGGGCATCATCTGCAACTCCAGGGAGGTGGAGGGCGAGAGGAATGTGGTGGCGGAGTTCGCCTCTCAAATAGGCACAAGGATGATCGCCTTCATCCCTCGCGACCCGGTGGTAAGGGAATGCGAGAACCAGGGGATGACAGTAATAGAATGCGCTCCTGCAAGCGCCCAGGCATCGGCCTACCGCTCCTTGGCCGAGGCCATGATGCGCAATAAGGACTTCGCCCTCCCGCGACCGATGGAGCCTGAGGATATTCGAGCACTGCTCAGGGGGAGTATGGCTTGAGCGTACCCCGAGTGGTGATCGCAGGGGCCAGCAGCGGTGTGGGCAAGACCACGTTGGCCACCGGCATAATGTCCCTGCTCTCCAAGCGCATGAGGGTGCAGGGCTTCAAGGTAGGGCCCGATTTCATCGACCCCATGTTCCATCGCGCCGCCACAGGCCGACCCTCGCGCAACTTAGACTCGGTGTTCATGGATCGGGGCACGCTGCGCAACCTCTTCGGTTGGGCCACGAGGGACGCGGACGTGGCGGTGATAGAGGGCGTGCGCGGGCTCTATGATGGCTTGACCGCCACCGGTGATGAAGGCTCCACCGCGGAGATTGCCAAGATCCTGAAGGCGCCGGTCATCCTGGTAGTGAACGCCAGATCGTTGGCCAAGAGCGCCGCCGCGCACGTGCTGGGCTTCAAAGCATTGGATCCCGAGGTGCATATCGCGGGCGTCATCCTGAATCAGGTGAGCGGGCCAAGACATCGCCAGAAGGCGGTGGAGGCGGTGCAGTCCCTGACCGGCACGGAGGTGGTGGGGGTGGTGGAGCGCAGACAGGAGCGCCTGGCAGAGAGGCATCTCGGCCTGGTGACCGTTCCAGAGCAGGATGTAAGGGAGACGATGCGCATCATCGAGTCCTACGCCTCTGAGCTCGACCTGGAGAGGATATTGGGCATCGCGGAGAGCGCGCCGGACATCGATTTCCCTGCCGTCAGTCCCTTCCTAAAAGGGGATGGAGCAAGAGTGAAGGTGGCGGTCCCCCGTGACAAGGCCTTCTCCTTCTATTACGAGGAGAACTTGGAATCCCTCAGGTGCGCGGGGGCTGAGATCGTGTTTTATAGCCCGGCCGATGGCGATTCTCTCCCCGAAGCCGATGCACATTATTTGGGAGGAGGCTACCCCGAGATATATCAGCGTGAGCTATCCTCTAATCTCGACTTTCTGGAAGGCATCGGGAGGGCATCCGCGGAGGGGAAGTTGATATACGGGGAGTGCGGAGGCATGATGGCCTTGTGCCGCTCCATCGTCTATGGAGGTGAAGAATGGCAGATGGCCGACGTGTTCCCTTATAGGGCGGAGCTGACGACTCACAGGCAGGGCTTGGCCTACGTGAGGGCGAGGGCCACGCCCGACAACCCGCTCTTCCCTGGAGTGGAGATCGTGGCCCACGAGTTCCACTACTCACGCCTGTTGCCCACGCCCTCCGGCCCATATGTGTACGAGGTCCTTCGCGGCACAGGCATAGACGGCTCGCATGATGGCCTGAGGATGAGGAACACCATCGGCACCTACATGCACCAGCACGCCCTGGCCAACAAGAGATGGGGTACGGGCATGGTGAGCTTCATCCGCGATCATGTGCCTTAACGAGATTGTGGCTAGAATCTAACATGAAGAAGGCCGTTGGCGCCATAGGCTTTCTCATACCACCCCCTCATTTCTGCAATCGATGGGCTTAAGGAGGCTCATATCGACATCGCATCTCTCCTGGCCAATAAGAGATAGATCAGTATTGGCCCTCCGATGAGGGCGGTTATGGCCCCGACGGGTAGCATTATGGGGTTGATGAGATCCTTGGAGATGATATCCGCTGCCGAGAGCAGTAGCGCGCCCATCACCGCCGAGGCCGGGATGAGGTATTTCAGATCCCCTCCCAACAGGAGGCGCGCTATATGCGGCGCCAGCAGGCAAATGAAGCCGATGGCGCCGGTGAAGCTGACCACCACGGCGGTGGAGACGCAAGCTAGGATTATTGCGAGCAGGCGTACGCGCTTGACGTTCACCCCCAGCGCCATGGCGGTGTCATCGCCCATGCGCATCACGTTGACGTCCTTCACCAGCCAGATGGAGGCCGCCAAGGTGATCACGAACATAACCATCACGTAAGGCACCTGCCAGAGGGAGGCGCTGTTGAGGTCTCCCACGGACCAGAAGAGGGCGGATTTTACCGCGTCCACGGAACCGAAGTATTGCACCAATATGGTGGAGGCGGAGAAGATGTAGGAGATGGAGATGCCCACGAGAATCATGGTAGTGGGCATCATGGCCCGGCGGAAGGAGGCTATGAGTATTATGCCCGCGGGCAGGAGGGAGAAGAGGAAGGCGTTAAGGATTATCCCCATGGTCCCCGCCCACGCCACCAGGCCCATGATGATGGCGAGGGAAGCGCCGAAGGAGGCGCTGGCGGAGACGCCCAAGGTGTAAGGCGTGGCAAGAGGATTGCGCATTATGGTCTGCACTATGCAGCCGGCTATGGCCAATATGGCGCCCACGAAAGTGGCCATGAAGACTCGGGGAGCATAGACCTGCAGCACGATCTGCTCCGTCTTGTAAGGTATCTGGAACGTGCCGGGGAAGATCTGGTTGATTATTACTTTATAGACCTGCTGGGGCGTTATAGTGGTGGAGGAGATGGTGATGGAGTAGGCCATCACCGCCACCAAGAGGGCGAGCAGGGCGGAGATGATGGCGATTTTCTTGACTCTGAGCCTTCGCACCATCTCCTTCTGGACGTCTCCCAACTCCTCCCGGCGCAACCAGCGCATCATCCCATTTTCCATCATGTCCTTGATTCCTCATTCACCTTGTGCCAGTACTATTCTTAAAGGGTTTGGAGGCTCGGTAGAGAGGCAGGTCTCCCCAAGCCGTTGCCGTGTGCCTCAACGCCTCTCATTGGTCTGGGCTCTCATCTGTACGGATGGTACATGAACACCCCGTCGCGCGAGACATCGTACCCCTTGATGCCCAGCCAATCCCTGATGTAGTGGTTGTGCAGGGCGATGGGGTCTATGCTCTTGTAGTACTCATGATTGATTATGTTGCCGATGTAGGCGCCCAAGAGCACCGCTCCCGTGGGACCGTTCCTGAAGTCCCCTGCGATGAGGAATACCTTGTTGGGGTCTATGTCCACCATGAGGGTATGGGCGGGAGAGGTGGCGTTGTTCCAGGCGGAGGCGATCTCAGCGTGGCTCCTGGCCAAGTATCCATGCTCCGGCACGCCCGCCACCACCTGACCTCCATAGGTGTACTTCACCATGTGCAGGAAGATGTACTCGATCTGAGTGCGGTTGTCATCGTTGAAGAGGGCGTCCACCTGAGACCTCTGGGAGAGGCTGGTGTTGTAGGTGCTGCCATACAGCTCATATCCTATGTTCCTCCCACCCCCCAGCAGGCAGGCCTGGCCCAAGGGGTCGGTGAAGCAATATACGGTGGCGGTCTTGATGTTCGGGTCCATGAAGTAGGAGTTCTGGAAGGTGCTCATCAGCACCATAGGCTTCTCCTCTTCGGGTATGGAGGCGGCTATGGCCGCCAGGCGGTCCCGGGTCTCCAGCACCCAGTTGGCGTAGGCCTCGGCCCTCTCCACCTTGCCGAAGATGTATCCCGCCTTCAGGATGCCCTGGATGAAGTTGGAACCTCTGGCATTGGACATGTCGGGATTGTAGAGGCCGAGATAGATGACGTCGCAGTCGATGATCTTGGTCTGCTTGGTCTCGTAGCCGTTGGTGTAGAAGACCAGGAGGATGTCGAGGTTGAGCTCGTTCACGAAGGGATAATCAGGAGTGTTCATGTTGACCAGGTTCGTGATATTGGCCTTCTGCCGCTCGGTGAAGTAGAAGTCGCGGTACATGTAAGGGGCGTTGTCCACCGCCACAATCTTGTCCGCCAGCCCTAAGATCAAGCAGAGCTCCACATTGGAGTAGTACTCCGCGCCGATTCTGGATATGTTGAGGTCCACCTTGCGCTTGGCGCCGATGCCGTCTTTAAGCCAAAGGTGGGTCGCCTTCCTCTCCACCACGGCCCTGGTCTGCTGCACGTCCAGATCGTCAATTGTACCGTCCCCATTGGCATCGGCCAGCTCCTCGTTGAAATTGGTCTCGTTGTAGAAGTCCTGCATCTCCTGCGGTGTGGGGCCTCTGGACTTCAAGGAAAGGTATCTTTCAAGCACGCTGACGTCGTCCATGTCCACGTTGGAATCGCCGTCGGCGTTGCCGTAGACCTCCAGGGCTATGGTGGTGATATCCTTCTCTTTGGACTTGTTGTCCTTCGGCATCGAAAAGGCGGCGTACACACCGACACCAGAAAGAACCACGATTGCGGCCAGTATGATTGCGAGAAATTTCAATTTCATGAGTAACACGAATTGTAAAATAGTATAAAATATTTTGTAACACGAATAAGAGAAAATTATTACTAATAAATTTCAGTTATGCACTGAGAGACATGCTCCTCAAGATGGATGATGTGGTTTTCAGTTACGGCAGCGTCA
Organism: Methanomassiliicoccales archaeon; assembly: GCA_038740345.1. Classification (NCBI taxonomy): domain Archaea; kingdom Methanobacteriati; phylum Thermoplasmatota; class Thermoplasmata; order Methanomassiliicoccales; species Methanomassiliicoccales archaeon. Next base: position 12,988 of record JAVYMA010000001.1, on the reverse strand, counting down.
GCGTGCTGCAGGACGTATGCCTGGAAGCGTTCCCAGGGGAGATACTAGGCCTCGTAGGGCCCAATGGGTCAGGTAAGACCACCATGCTCAGATGCATCAACGGCATACTCACGCCCAAGCAAGGGAGGATCGCCATCGATGAAGAGGATGTCAAAGAGCTCACGCGCCTGGAGCTCACCAGGAAAATAGGGTATGTGCCTCAGAACGCCAGCGCCGAGATGTGCACGCCCACCGTATTCGAAGTGGTGCTCATGGGTCGGAGACCGCACATCACTTGGGATTACACGAAGAGGGATCGTGACATCGCTTGGGAGGCCATGGAGGAGATGCGCGTCAAGGACCTCGCCCTGAAGAGGTTCGACCAACTTAGCAGCGGGCAAGCGCAGAGAGTCCTCTTGGCCAGGGCTATCGCTCAGCAGGTGCGCATGCTTCTTCTCGATGAGCCGACCAGCAATCTGGACATAAAGCACCAGATCGAGGTCATGCGCTCCATACGCAATCAGGTCCTGACCAAGAACATCGGCGCCTGCGCCGTGGTACATGATCTCGACTTAGCCATGCGCTTCTGCGACAAGGTGGTGATGCTGCACGAAGGAAAGGTATTGGCCGCGGGCGCCAGGGATGAGGTCCTCACAACGGAGAATATAAGGAAGGCTTATGGGGTGGAGACCGTCATCGCGGAGGTCTACGGAAGAAAAAGAGTGCTAGTGATGTGATCTCTGCTATCGTTCTTTTCATCCCCCTTCGCCTCGACTTCGGGCAAAAATTCTATTTCCTGACACCTCTGCAGTCACTCCCATTCTCTTCTACTCTCTCCCAGAACAGCACCCCGACCCGTCTGGGCTCTCTTAAGCTGCCGTTTATCCAAGGGGCTCGCTCTACCTCCCGTTCCACTATGCTTCTCTCCCTCTCTCCCACTGGCATAAGGAGGCTGAGGTAATCTAGCTGCCCCTCAATGATCTCCTCTCGTGTCCTCTTCACCTCCACATAAGTCATAAAGGTCCAGAGGCTAGGGCAACGGCCCAGGGAGTGCAAGAATCGCAAAGGATACATGATGTCGTAGCCCTGATTGGAAAAGGAGTTGGGGCCTATGGCATCCAGGATGCGGAACTGCAACGAATCGCGTAATGGCTTGGCCGAGGCGACCAGACAGCAGCTGCGGCGCGACAGAGACTCCATCCTGAGCAAGGATCTCCAATCGTTGGTGGCAGGGCAGAAGGAGGAGAAGACCAGATCGAAGCGCTTCCGAGTAGAGAAATCCTCCCACGTGCCATGGAGTGGAGTAATATTCTTTACCCCAGCGGAAGCGGCCTTGTTTTGCAGCCTCTCCAACATGTCCTTGGAGTAATCCAAGCAGACCACCTCGTCTGCGGTCTCGGCGAATAGCAGCGCATGGGTGCCAGGGCCGCATCCTATGTCCAGCACGCGGTCTCCCGGCCGCAGATGGCCTTCACGTCTGAGCAGCTCCACCGTTCTCCCCTCCACGTCCTGGCCGAAGACGCAGTCCTCGTAGCGTCTGGACGCTCTTCCCCAATAGGCGCTCATCGCTTCCGGCTGCACCTTGGCCGCGATATGAGGTATGCGTTGCCTGACCTCCTCCCATTCCTTGATTATCAATTTGCACTCGGCATTCATACGAGTCTCCCCACCATCTCTGTGCTCTTCCCGTGCGCGCATCTTTTCCCCTGCCCCGGTGGCGTTCTTAGTGTCGTAGATTAGACTACTGCTGGGCGAAAGCGAGACCGAGCATTGGTGCTATCGTCCCTTTCAATCCCGGCATCTCCATTCCTCCGGCTCACGACAGCTCACATTTCGCTCGAGGACAGAGGGGCGCTCCCAAATCAGCACCCCCATCACCAATTTGGATCCTGTTTGTAGGAGACGACGTCGCACCGCTGTCTCCACCTCCTCGCATCGAACGTCCTCTACTTCCTTGAAGCAATGTAGGTAGGAACGCAGCGTCTCCTTATCCAAAGATGACGCGTCAAAACTCGTCTCCACCTCGACGGTGACCAGAATCGGTTCTCGGCCCAATTCTCTCAGGAAGGCCAAGGGGAATCTGATATCGAGGCCGTGAAGCGTTAGATCTTTTCCCGCTAGATGGGATAGGAGTGCGACGTAGGGGTCTCTGCTCCCACCCATGTGGCTTACCAGGCAGCAGCTGCGGCGCGAAAGCGATTCCATGCGGATAATCGATCCAGGCTCAAGCACGGCGGGGCAGAAGGAGGAGAAGACCAGGTCGTAGGTTCGCGCGGGTTCGAAATCCTCCCAGGCCGAGCATTCCATCCTCAAATTTCTAATCCCTTGCAACTCAGCAGCGCGCTCCAACTGTCGCAGCATGCCGGGGGAGAAGTCGAGGGCAGTGACCTGGTCGGCCACCTTGGCGAAGAGGAGGGCATGCGTCCCAGGTCCGCATCCTATATCCAAGACTTGATCGCCCTTCCGCAGCGCTCCCCGCCTCACCAGATGCCTTACCACTTCCACATCATGCTCGCCAGCCTCAGGGCTAATGATGCGCGAGAGGGCGTCCCAATGCTCTCGATATCTCCTCCCGTCGCAATTCAATGAGAAGGAAGGTAAATCCCTCATCTCCAAGAGCCAGGTGGTCAAAGCCTCCATGTTGCTCATCACTTTGATTATACGTAATCCTCCTTCTACGCTTAATTTTTGCTACGATTGTTCAATTCTTGCTACTATAACTTTGAGCATGCAGGGGTAATGTGAATGATCATGTCTTCGCTGATAATCGCTAAAATCACTGATTTCCTGAGCATCGAGCGGGGAGGAATGCCTCGTCCCACGTCCTCGAGCATATTGTTGGAATATGGATAGAGCATTCAGGCTCATCCCTATTTGTCATATGTCGATTCCAAGGACACTGTCAAGCAAGCATCCTTCGAAAAATAAGATGAAAGATCAATCTCTTGCAAGCCGTAATCCCCCTCCTTTCCACACCTGAGTTTTAATACCCCTGCCCTCATCTGCTTGAATCATGGTCAGGAAGATAGCGCAAACAAAGGTCAAGGAGGTCATGACCAGGGAAGTGGTGACCGTGACCGAGGACATGACCATCGAGCAGCTGAGGGAGGCCTTCGACAAGCACGACTTCAACGCCTTCCCCGTGGTCAGGGGCGACATGGTGGTAGGCATAGTCACCAAGCTGGACCTGATGAAGGCCTTCTCCACCGGCAGGACCGTCTCGAGGAGCAGGGTCTATGACCTCTGGGCGGAGAGGGTGGGTGACGTGATGCGCAAGGCCATCATATCCGTGGGCCCGGAGGATCCCGTTCAGCTGGCGGTGGACTACATGGTGGAGTTCAGGCTCCACTCCCTCCCCGTGCTGGAGGGCAGGAAGCTGGTAGGCATCGTCTCCCGCAAGGACGTCCTTCCCTGCCTGATTGAGAATGGCCGAGAGGTGGGCGCCTGAGCCGCTCCTCCTTCATCATCAGAGGAGGGGGAGGCTAATCTTCCGTTTCAGACCGTTTCAGATAGTAATAAATCATCTTCTTCGCATACGCCTTCCCGGGATGCACTTTGGACAGCTCGCTCCTAGCCCTGGCCATATTCGCCGCGGTATACATACTCATGATCCTGGACCTGGCCGACCGCACCGTCCTGGTGATTTTCGGCGCTCTCTCCATGATCGGCCTGGGCATATTGACCGAGGAGCAGGCCATAGCCGCCATCGAATGGAACGCCATCGGCCTCATCTTCGGCATGTTCATCCTGGTGGCCGCGCTCAACGAGAGCGGCTTCTTCCGTTGGATTGGATTGAAGTGCCTGGCCTTGGCCAAGTTCGAGTTTCTGCGCATCTTCGTCCTCTTCTGCGCCCTCTCCGCCTTCCTGGCGGCCTTCATGGACTCCATCACCGTCCTGGTGTTCATGGCGGCCCTGAGCATAGAGGTGTGCTCCATCCTCAAGGTCCCCCCTCTGCCTTTGATCATAGCCATGATCTGCTCCGCCAACATAGGCGGGAGCGCCACCATCATGGGCGACCCGCCCAACGTGGTCATAGGGACGGGGATGGGCCTGACCTTCATGGATTTCATCACCCATACCGCCCCCATATCCGTGATGGCCTTCCTGCTCAATCTGGGCATCTTCTATCTCTGGTATTGCAAGTCCTTCCACTGCGAGAAGGTGGACTGCAAGCGCATCATGGAGGAGCATAAGGACCTGGACCCCTTCAGCGCGGTCAAGGACATAAAGCAGATGCGCCTGGCCCTCATCGTCTTCGCCTTCACCGTTACCCTGCTGGTGATGCACAATGTGCTGGACCTGCTGGTGGCCTTCGTGGCCGTGCTGGGTTCCGCCCTGGTGCTGCTGCTGCGCCGCAAGCGCTTGGACGACATCATCGAGAAGATCGATTGGCACACCATCATCTTCCTCATGGGCCTGTTCGTGATGGTGGGGGGCTTGGAGGCCACGGGGGTGCTGGAAGGACTGGCGGATGGCATCGCCGATGCCGCTGGCGGCAGCACCATCCTCTTGGTCCTCATCCTCTTCTGGTCGGTGGCGCTCATCTCCGCCGTCTTCGACAACATTCCAGTGGTGGCGGCCATGCTGCCTGTGATACGCTCCATCTCCGCCCACACCGGGGTCTCCGCTGACTCTCTGGCATACACCACCGCCCTGGCGGCGGACATTTCAGGCAACGCCACGCCCATAGGCGCTTCGGCCAACGTGGTGGGCCTGGCGGTGGCGGAGAAGAACGGGGTGGAGTGGTCGTGGAAGAGCTACTGCAAGGTGGCCATACCCGCTACCTTTGCCGTGCTGGGACTGGTGAGCCTGCTGGTCCTCCTCACCCTCTTCTGATGCCTTTGGGCGCATGTTCACACCAGGAACTTCGCCACGCTCAGGGCGGTGACCATGCCTAGCAGGAGGGGCACGAGGTAGCGGGTGAGCAGCAGGACTGGCCTCGCCCACCTCTCCCCTATCTCCTTGGCCAGGCTCTCTTGATCGAGATGGTAGGCGAAGACCAGGCTGATGAGCAGTCCGGATATAGGCAGCCCTAAATCGCCCACGGTGGTGTCCATGAGGTCGAGTATGGGTATTCCGGACAGATTCAGGCCCACCGAGCTGTAGCTGAGAGCGGGCAAAAGGCCTATGAGAAACACGACAGCGGTGAGCAGGGCGGTGACGCGCTTCCTGCTCCAGCCCTTGCACTGCATGAGCACGGTGACGTCCACCTCGAGCATGGAGATGGAGGAGGTCAGGGCGGCGAAGAAGAGCAGGGAGAAGAACAGCACTGCCATCAGCTGCCCCAGGGGAAGCCGCTCGAAGGCGAAGGGCAGGGTGGTGAAGGCCAGCTCTGTTCCCAAAGTCGGGCTCAGGCCCAAAGTGAAGACGATGGGGAAGATGACCATGCCGGCGAGAAGCGCGACCATCAGATCGCCCAAAGCTATGAAGCCCGTGGACTTCACTATGTGCACGTCCCGCTCGATGTATATGCCATAGGTCATCAGGATGCCGAACCCCACCGACAACGAGAAGAAGGCTTGCCCGAAGGCCGCGCTCCAGATGTTAGGGTCCCCTAGCACGCTGAAGTCAGGGGTGAAGAGGAAGGCGAACCCCTCTCCCACGCCAGAGAGGGTGAGGGAGTAAAGGAGCATTATCACCAGGATGATGAAGACCACGGGGATGAGGATCTTGGAGATCTTCTCGATGCCACCTCTCACGCCTGCGGAGACGACGAGGCCCGTGGCCAGGGCGGAAGCGACGAAGGTCGCGATGGGCCATAAGGAGGAGGTGAAGGCGGAGAACTTCACGTCGATGCCCAAGAGAGAATAGAAGGCGTAGGCGAGGGTCCAGCCGGTAATGACGAGATAATAGCTCAGCAGCAGGGTCAGAAGTATGGGTATCAACCAGCCAAGCTTCCGCAAAGGGCTGCGAGTGGAAAGGAATGCAGACACCACGTCCTTGCCCATGCCCCTCCCCACGGCGAACTCCAATATCATGAGGGGCATGGCGAAGAGGATCACAGCGACGAGGTAGGGGACGAGATAGGCCCCTCCGCCGTTCTGTCCCACTACCGAGGAGAACCTCCAGATGTTGCCTATGCCCACCGCCGAGCCGATCGCTGCCAGGAGGAAGGTCCTGCCCGAGCTCCACCTTTCCATCTGTCCCACCTTCGCTCCTTCCGGTAGAACTCCTGCGTATAAATCGCTGACGAGCCGATATACCTGTAATTGGGACGTCGACACGGGCTAATCGGCAAGGGGGTTGGGCTCTTCAAGGGCATGGAGGCGGAGGGAAGAGCGATCAGCCGAAGAATGCGTGGTGAAGCGCCGCTCCTATGTCCTTCATGATATGCAGGCGCGTAAGCTATAGAACAAATGGCAAAAACTCATCCGTCTCCCTAAAGGCTCGTTCCGTTCAACCATAAGTTTTCGATGATTGATAGAGCATGAATGCGAATCTCAGGTTCCGCGAAAAATCTCGGTCAGTCGCTCATCGATGATTCTCCCTTCTCACTCCCCAACGCCTCACCCCTCATCTGCATTCATCTTGGTGATGTATGCCGGGAGCTCGAAGCCGCTCTTAGGCCCGACCAAGACCTTCCAACGGGTCATGGCCTCGACTTGCCTTTCGATGCCGGCGCAGAGACCAGGTATCACTATGGTCCTATGGTCGACCTTGGCCGCCACGGCGCTGTTGGTCAGCCCCCTCATGATGGTCATGGGGGTCATGAGCTTCATGCCCGCGGCGTGATCTACGGTGAACCCCTTGGTGTCCGTGGGCACCACCCAAGCGCTCACCTTGGGAGCGGCCTCGAAGATGAGCTTTAGTGCATACAAAGTCACACCGCTGTTACCTGTCACCAGGACGGGCGAGTCTGGGCCAGGGGAGTTAAGGGCAATGAGGCTTTCGGGCACCGTGCTCATCGAGGCATCAGCCTCGCGCACCTCGAGCTTGATGGAGAGGACACCTGAGAGGGACTCCTTCATGCGCAAGGCCATCTCAGGGCATCTCTCCACCCCCGCCTCGCCCTGGCTCAAGGCCATCGCGAACTCCATGCAATTCTCCCTTCCACAGTTCCCGCAATCCTTTCCAGGTAGATACTTCGCTATATCCTCAGGCGACATCCCGTAGAAGTCCACAGCTTCGACCACCATGCCTTCATGCCCTCCTGCCTTCTTGCGCGCTCGCTCTCAAGAGCTCTCCTCCTGCTCCTTTTCCATAGCAGGAAATATGGTCAATCTGGACTCGTGAGACTGAATGCAAACTCGTCGGAAACACCCAAGCGAAGCTGCATTCCGTGAAAAATTGATGACGGATGTGGAACGGTGGGATATTTGATACACTTTTTGAGCCCCAACTCATAAGCTGCCTCCCACCCGCTTCTCCGACCTTCTCAAAGGCTTCCCGTTCGCCCCCCAATACCTCCTCCTCATCCACAAGGCCACGTTCACCAGTGAGATCAGGACAGGCACCTCTATGAGTGGGCCTATGACCGCGGCGAAAGCCACCAGGGAGCCGATGCCGAAGACGCCGATGGAGACGGCGATGGCCAGCTCGAAATTGTTGCTGGCCGCGGTGAAGCTCTGCGCGGTGGCATGAGGATAGTCGAAGCCCAGCCTGAGCGAGAGCCAATAGGAGAGGAAGAACATGATGAGGAAGTAGAAGAGCAATGGGATGGCCACCAATACCACGTCCCAGGGCTTCTGTATTATGTATTCGCCCTTGAAGGCGAACATGACCACGATGGTGAAGAGCAGGGCCAGGAGCGAGACCTTGCCCAGCTTGGGCATCAATCTCTCCTCGTACCACTGCCGGCCCTTGCGAGGCAGGAGGGAGTAGCGGGTCACGATGCCCATGAGGAAGGGTATGCCCAAGTATATCAGGACGCTCTGCGCCACGTCCCACATGCTGATGTCGATCTCCCTGCCGGAGCCGGGCGAGACCCACTCCGACGCCACCGCGATCAAGAAGTAGGCGTAGAAGGCGTAGAGCAGTATCTGGAACACGGAGTTCAGGGCCACGAGGATGGCCGCGTACTCGCCATCCCCTTCCGCCAGGGAGTTCCAGACTATCACCATGGCTATGCACCTCGCCAGCCCGGTCAGAATGAGGCCGATGCGGAACTCAGGGTGATCGGGCAGGAAGATCCAGGCCAGGGCGAACATGAGCATGGGACCAACTAGATAGTTCAGGGCCAGGGAGGTACCGAACATCCTCTTGGCCTCAGGTTGCTTGGGTATCTGCCTCAGCTCCTCGTACCTCACCTTGGCCAAGGGAGGCCACATCATGAGGATGAGGCCGATGGCGATGGGTATGGAGGTGGTGCCCACGCTCAAGGAGTCCAGGAAGTCGGCGGTCTGGGGAAGGGCAGCGCCTATGCCGATGCCGAGGAATATCGCCAGGAAGATCCAGACAGTCAGATACTTGTTCAGGAAAGAAAGCTTGGCCGAGGAAGAGTCGGGCAATTCTATCGCTCCCTTCAATTCATTTCAATATAAATTGAAATATATCTTGGATATTTATGTTTTCCTAACGGGTGTTAAGGTATGTTAATACCAAGACGGCGGAGGGTGCGAAGGTGAGCGGAGATATAGGCCAAAGGAAGGAGGGAGAGAAGAAAAGCGTGCTCTTCATATGCACGCACAACTCGGCGCGCTCGCAGATGGCGGAGGGTCTGGTCAACCATCTTTTCTCGTACCGTTACATAGCCAGGAGCGCGGGGACCAAACCGGCGGGGGTGAATCCCTTGGCGGTCAAGGCCATGGCGGAGATAGGGATAGACATCTCCAGGAAGCGCTCCAAATCCTTGAAGGAGTTCGAGGGCCAGGAGTTCGACTTGGTGGTCACGCTCTGCAGCGAGGCGGAGGAGGCCTGCCCCTTCTTCCCGGGCAAGGAGCACATGCATCAGGGCTTCGAGGACCCCTCGGCCGCCACTGGCGATGAGGAGCAGAAGCTGCAGGCCTTCCGTCGCGTTCGTGACGCCATAAAGGCCTGGGCGGAGGCAACGTTCAAGGCCTGAGAGTGCGATAAGGGATGACGACACGCGTGAGATTATGGGCGAGAGCAAGGATGAGAGCGTAGGCAAAGATAAGCTGGAGGGCTTGGCCGAGCTGCCGGAGGAGGTGGAGAACGGGCTTCGCTCCGTCGGAGGGCTGGAGGGCCTCAAGGCATGCATCCCTGATGAGGACGAGATGCGCGCGATCTCCGAGCTGCACAACGCCCTCTCCGACCCCATCAGGATAAGGATCATACATTCCTTGGCCGCGTGCGACCTCTGCCCCTGCGTGCTGAAGGCATTGACTGGGCTCTCAGACTCCAGATTATCCTATCATCTCAACGTACTCGAGGAAGCGGGTCTGGTGATCTCCCAGTCCAAGAGGCGTTGGCGCATCTATGCATTGACAGATAAGGCGAGGAAGTGCATATCCATCGAGGAGAGCAAGGAGAATGAGAAGAGTCAAGGCTGATCTAATTCCTGGCCACGAGGGCGAAGGACTGGCGCTTATGAAAATGTAGCCGAATGCAAGGAGCGCGACATCCCTGAACTTCTTCGTGGCAAGGCTTGAGAAGGACGTTATCTCTTTTCGAGCTCGACCTCTATCTTGTCAACAATTTTCTGAACCTCTTCCTCCTTCAACTCCAGTACATAATTCTTCTTGATTCCCATATCCGTCACGATGACATGTATGTCTGGTTGTGCGTCTATATGTTCCAACGCTCTCTTGGCGCAAGCGACGCCGCACCCATCAATGCACACCACTACCTCCGCCTCCTGCGCTGTTCTCACCATGACAGGCACATGACCGCCGACCCCTGCCAGGCAAGCGAGCTTGCCCTTGCCTGCTCTCACCAGGCGGCGAGCGGCCTCGTAGCTGCCATATCCGACGTTAGAACCTCCCGCGCACGAATAAAGGATGACTTGCCTATTCCCGCAGCCGCAGGACTCCTTGGATGATGTCGCCTCAGGCAGGCAACCGTTCGTTTCTTTATCCTTTAGCCCCATCTCACTCATCCCTTCCGGCCGGCATCTTTCAGCATGCTGACTATCTCCTCCACGCTAGGTATCCTGCCCATGGCCTTGGGCTGGCCGTCTATGAACAGGGCGGGCGTCATCATCACCCCCCTCTCCGTCATCTTCTCCACGTCCTCCACTTTGATGATCTCCGCCTCTATGCCTGCTCTCGCCACGGCCTCGCGCACGTTCTTCTGCACCTCTATTGCACTTCGCACAGCCTGTTCCCAGGACTTCGATCCTTATCATTTCACATCACCTCATCTGGTCACCAATGGCCCCAGGATCATCCCTAGGGCGGTGGAAATAGCGATGACAAGCAGCATATAGGCCACCGTATGCTTGGCCCCGAACATCCTCCAGAGCACGATCACGCTAGGTAGGCTGATGGTCGGCCCGGCCAATAACAGGGAGAGGGCCGGGCCACCCGCCATCGCCCCTGCATTGTATCCGAAAACGCCCCCGATTATGGGCACCTCCAGCAAGGTGGGCATGTACAGCACCGCGCCCAATATGGAGGCCAGGAGGCAGGAGGACAGGGAGTTCTCGCCCAGGAAGGGCTTGAAGGTCTCCGGGGGCACGAAGTAGGCGAAGACCCCCACGATGAACGTTCCTAGAATCAGCACGGGAAAGATCTTCTTCGCCAGGTCCCAGGTCTCCCGGCCCCATTCACTCACCTCCTCCCTAGAATAGTAGTATATCAGGATGATGGCCACGCCCACCGTGAGGAAGTAGACGCTGACCGCTCGCACCAGCTCATCCAGCTTGGAGGCTCCTATGACCAGGATGAGCACCAGGAAGAGGAAGAACACGCCACCTGCCCATCTGGGCCTCTTCGTCTCAGGAGGCGCGGCGGAAAGGACGTCAAGCTTGCACCTCTCCGCCTCCTGGCATCTCCTCTCCTCTTCCCTGCGGAAGATTAGGGCCATGATCAGTCCGATGATGATCGAGGATAGGACAGCGGCTATCGCCCTGGTCAAGCCTAGATCGTATCCTAGGACCTGGGCCGTGTAGATGACGGCCAAGATGTTGATGGCTGGGCCGGAGAAGAGGAAGGTGGTGGCGGGACCTATGCCGCTGCCCTTCTTGTAGATGGCGCTGAAGATGGGCAGGATGGTGCAGGAGCATACCGCCAATATCGTCCCGGAGACGGAGGCGACTCCATACGACTTCCACTTCGCCACCTCGAATCCGAAGTATCTGAGGACGGCGTCCTTGCGCACCAGGGCCACAATCGCGCCGGCGATGAAGAAGGCTGGGATGAGGCAAGTGAGCGTATGCTGGGCCAGATATTCTATCACGGCATCGATGCCGCTATGCAAAAAATTCCATAGCCAATTGTTCATAGATATCATTTCAACTTTTTTTGAGATAACTATTTTGGTAGGATATAAAGGTTGTTAACACATTTTAGACAATATATTCAAAATTTAATAGTCAGATCTTTTCTTTCAAATTCTTCGGATTATATGGTATCTTTTTTTGTAATCTACCAGGAGAACCGACCGGTACTCAGATGATATTTTTGGCGGGGTTTAGTTGAAAACTAAAAACGCGTTTAAGGAGTTATTCTGATATTTCAGCCCCATCTTCGATATCAAGAGCAAAAACCTCCGCCATGATTTCATCAAGCTGAGTAATATCCACTGAACGTCCATTAATCGTGAGCCTCTTGATCTTCTTGGTATCTGACGAAGCGAAGTAAAGTTTATTCTCTTGTATCTTATTATAGTTAAATCTCAAACATAGATTTTTGTTGGTGCCATTAATTTTTGAAAAAATTTTTTGAAAGACCCAACCTCAGTAATCTGAATAATCTACAACATTCCAGCAACTCTTTAATATTGGTTTAAAATTTTGAGAAATGTAAAGATGTTTAAAGTTTAAAATATTTTAAATTTATCATTTTATTATATAATAAATTAAAAAAATATATAATATTTTACTTCATGATAATTTTATAGTGAAAACTGATTCTTTACCATCACATGATTCATAGAATTTAATAAATCTCAGGACAAAAATGTTTTAATAGAAATGTTTTTTAGTGATTATTTTTGCATTGTTTTCAACTGAACTTACAATTCAAATATTAAAATATTTATATTAATTTAATTTTTGATATATGTTGATATTTTTGCTCGAATAATAATTGCTAAAACTGAAATTCATATTTAATAATATATTAGGATTATAATCAATATTTACAATTTTATTAGATAACCTAGATGGTTTATTTATGATCTGATTTCTTAAAAAAATATTCTGATACTCTATCATCGTAATATTATAATTAATAATGTAATTATCTATTACATTGTTATTTGAAAAATTTAAAGGGTTATCTACATACATAATATAAGAATCTCCTAAAATTTTTGAATTTGAAATTTGCTTTCCAAATTTCCAACCTATTTTTTCTGAATCCAATAATGCCATTTGAACTTTATTTGAATCTGAGGTCAGTATTATATCCATGGAACCCACGGGATTTATTAATAGTAATATTATAAGAAGTAAAATTATAAACATTAAAACTATTCTTTTTTTACTAATTAACAAAATTCCTATTATACTAGGAAGTGCTATAAATATTTCGGAGACATAAAACCATCGGTGTTCTAGTGGTAATATTTGAGTAAAAGTAGCGAGAAAAGTTAATAAAGCTAAAGATATACACAAAAAACCAAAAAAGAATTGAATGAATTTTTTATTATTATTAATTAACCAAAAGGAACCGATAATCCCAAGGCAGAAAAATAGAATTAAACCGCTCGTAGTTATAATCTGATTGATCAAAGAACCTTGAAGAAATTGCCCCAAAATAGGTCTCGCTTGAAAATCTAGCGATATAATTTTTTCTATTTGATAACCTATCATCGATATTTGACCAGTTATGTAACTCCAATAACTTAAAGGAATCACAATGGAAATAATGAGTAAACTTAAACGAATATTGTAAATATAGCTTAAATTTTTATCTTTATTATTATATATTAAATTTGAAAATATAAT